>QKHT01000016.1 GCA_003249935.1 Bacteroidota bacterium | reverse complement strand
TACAATACACTTTTAAAGTAAGCTATGGTTTTATCCAACCCTTCATCGAGCGAAACCTTTGGCGACCACCCTCCCAATTTTTCTTTTGCCAATGTAATATCCGGTTTTCTTTTTGTAGGATCATCTTTGGGCAATGGATTGTAGACCAGTTTCGATTTTGAACCGGTTTTGGCAATGACTTTTTCAGCCAATTCGAGCATTGTAAACTCACCGGGGTTACCCACGTTTACAGGTCCCACAAAATCTTTCGGCGTTTTCATCATTGCAAGCATACCATCAACAAGGTCACTTACATACTGGAAGCTTCTGGTTTGTTGACCATCGCCATAAATGGTTATATCCTCGCCTTGCAATGCCTGAACAATAAAATTCGATACCACCCGACCATCGTGCGGGTTCATCCGTGGGCCATAGGTATTAAAAATACGTATCACTTTAATATCTACACCGTTTTGGATGTTATAATTGAAAAACAACGATTCAGCGCACCGTTTTCCTTCATCGTAGCATGACCGTGGTCCAATTGGATTTACATATCCCCAATACTCTTCTTTTTGAGGATGAACCTGAGGATCACCATATACCTCACTAGTGGAAGCATGTAAGATTCTGGCATTAATACGCTTAGCTAATCCAAGCATATTTATAGCTCCCATTACCGATGTTTTGATAGTCTTTATAGGATTTATCTGATAATGAATTGGAGAAGCAGGACAAGCCAGATTGTAAATTTCATCTACTTCTATAAAAAAAGGTTGAGTAACATCATGCCTGATTAACTCAAAGTAAGGATTATTTAACAAATGAATGATGTTTTGTTTGCTGCCTGTAAAATAATTATCCAGGCAAACTACTTCATTGCCTTCATTCAATAATCTTTCACACAAATGTGAACCGATAAATCCGGCTCCTCCCGAGACTAAAATTTTTTTCATTTTATCCTGCTTTTACTATTTCTAAAATCAAATACACTTAAACTAAAAGTTAAGTGAAAATAAAGATAATACTTTTTTTCGATTAGAATACCTATTATTTTAAAAAACTTAACTATTTTAGTAATCTAAATATTTCATAATGGGAAACAAAACGTATCCATTGGTATCGATAATTTCGGTAAATTACAACCAGAGCGAAATCACTTGCCTTATGCTACAATCACTTCAAAAGGTAACATATCCAAATATAGAAGTGATTGTGGTAGACAATGGTTCACCCAAAGACAATCCGAAGATTATTTCGGAGCGTTTCCCCAATACAATACTCATTGAAAGTAAAAAGAATCTTGGATTTGCAGGTGGAAACAACCTTGCTATTCCGGTTTGCAAAGGCGAATACCTGTTGTTTTTGAATAATGACACGGAGGTAGAACCGGGATTTATTGAACCTTTGGTAAGGTTACTTCAGGAAAATCCCCAGATTGGCATGGTAAGCCCAAGAATTCAATACTTTCACACCCCACAAACCCTTCAATTTGCGGGGTTCACCCCAATAAGTGCCATTACAATTCGAAATGCAGCCATCGGGTTCGGCGAAAAAGATAATGGACAATACTCATATACGTGTGAAACAGGTTCGATATTTGGTGCGGCAATGTTGGTTCCTAAAAAAATTATTGATGAGGTGGGTGTTATGGACCCATACTTCTTTTTATATTACGAAGAACACGATTGGGCGCACAGGATACAAAAAGCCGGGTTTAAAATTTACTATTGCGGCGAATCGTTGGTGTTGCACAAAGAGAGTATTTCCACCGTAAAAAACAGTTATTTGCAAATTTTCTATATCAACAGAAACCGAATTTTGTTTTCACGCAGAAATAATACTGGCTTAACACTTCTCTTAAGTCTTCTTTTTTTATACGTGATTGCGGGAACCAAAGGAATTTTGCTTTACCTTTTGAAAGGTGAATTTAAATTAGCCAAAGCTATTTTAGACGCCGAAATATGGAATATTGTGAATAGAAAGACAATAGGGTCAAATAAATTATAAATTAAAAGGATATTTTATGAATGGATTAATAATTGCACTTTGGATTTTGATATTCGTTGTATTCTATGCCTATCTGGGTTATGGAATTGTACTTTATTGCATGGTGAAAGTAAAACGGATCTTTAAGGGGAAAAAATCGGCACAACCAAAGAACGCAGGCTATGAGCCCGAAGTAACGCTCTTTGTTGCGGCATACAACGAAAAAGATTATGTAGATGCAAAGGTGGAGAATTCGCTTTCGCTCGAATATCCGTTGGATAAAATAAAACAAGTATGGGTAACGGATGGCTCGGATGATGGAACTCCGGATCAACTTAAAAAATATAAGAATCAGGGTGTTGAAGTTTACCACCTTCCTCAGCGTGGCGGAAAGATTGGGGCCATGAACAGAGGTATTGAATTTGTTAAATCGCCAATCATTATATTCTCCGATGCCAACACCATGCTCGGAAAAGAAAGTATTCGACGCATTGTGAACCTTTTTAGCGATCCTAAAGTTGGATGTGTCTCGGGCGAAAAACGCATTTTTCAAAAAGACAAACAAAGTGCCGCCGAAACTGAAGGAATTTATTGGAAGTACGAATCGACACTTAAAAAATGGGATGCCGAACTTTATTCGGTGGTTGGTGCCGCCGGCGAACTCTTTGCGGTGAGAAAAGAACTTTTTGAAGAAGTGGAAAAAGACACGCTTCTGGATGATTTTATTATTTCGCTGCGAATTGCCATGAAAGGTTTTACTATTCAGTATGATCCTGAAGCGTATGCCATTGAAGCACCTTCGGCAAATGTAAAAGAAGAATTGAAACGCAAAATTCGCATCTCCGCAGGTGGCATTCAGTCTATAATAAGATTGTCGGCACTTTTAAATGTGTTCAGGTATGGCTTATTATCATTTCAGTACATTTCGCATCGGGTGTTACGATGGACATTGGCACCATTGGCACTCCCGCTTATTTTTTTATTAAATGCAGGGATCGTTTTTCTTCAACAACAGCAAACACAATCTGTTGGGCTGTACGAAATGATCATGGCAGCACAAGTACTGTTTTACTTTATGGCTCTATTGGGTTGGTATCTCGAAAATAAAGAGATCAAGGTTAAGATACTTTTTATTCCATACTACTTTTTCATTATGAATTACGCGGTATTCTTGGGATTTAAACGGTTTTTGAAGGGGAAACAAAGTGTAAATTGGGAAAGATCCAAACGAGCAAAATAGAAAAATGCAGACCGCAATTAAAAAAAATGAATTTGTAGATTACTCGAAGGGATTTGCAATTCTAACTATTGTAATATTTCATTACCTCCAGGCCTTGCATTGGGGAGGACTATTTAGTAAAGCCATTGCGTTTGGTGGAACCGGAATTCATTTGTTCTTTTTTATGTCGGGGTTTGGTCTTGCCTTAAAACCACCCGGCAAATACTTCGATTTTATAAAGCGAAGGTTCACAAAAATTCTGATTCCCTATTATGTATTTGTGACTATCGCATTTTTAGTTGGGCAATTCACTCCGATTTATGCCGACCTTGGTTTGAAATACTATTTAAGCCACATCTTTCTTTATAAAATGTTTTACGAAAGTTACATTGGAAGTTATGGCTATCAGCTGTGGTTCATTTCTACCATTGTTCAATTTTACCTGTTTTTTCCATTGATCTACAAACTACGAGAAAAACTGTCGTCGACTCTTTTTATCATTCTTACGGTCATGTTGTCTTTGGGTTTTATTGTTTTTTTGGGCGCCATCGGTAAAGGCGATTTAAGAAGCTGGAATAGCTTATTTATCCGCTACATTTGGGAATTTGGATTGGGCATGATCATCGCAAAAAAAGGTGCGAACTTTTGTTTTCATTGCTTCTCTTTTACGAAAATACTATTGGCATTCATCATTTCATTTGGGTTGATGTCGGTTTTATCGCTTAAAGGGGGGCAATTTGGGAATATTACCAATGATTTTCCTGCACTAATTGCCTACTTTGCATTTACAATTCTTGTGTATAAAATCACATCGATGCCCTATTTTTCATGGGTTCATTCAACAATAAATTACATAAGTACTATTTCGTATGAGTTTTATTTGGTCCATTTCTTATCGTTCGAAATAATATGTTTGGTATTGAAATCATTTAATATTTCGTATTCGATAATTGTATTTCCAATGGCTTTAATTGCAGCCATCGCATTTGCAAAACTATTTGCAATTTCGGTTGGTAGGATAAAAATAAAATGAACAACGACATACTTAAGGCATCCGAAACATCATGGTTTTAATTAAGATAAAAAAAAAGCGTGGAAGGCTTTCCACGCTTTTTTTCTCTTTTATTATTTGGTATACAATTCCTTGCTATTTCTATAGTTGGTTTTATCCAAATACCAATCGGCATATTTTGTACCGTTCGAACCAGCCCAGGTTTCAAAGAAATTATATGCTTTAAAAATCGGGGTTCGTTCAATTGGGTAAACAAAACTATCCGCAATATCCAGAGCCCATGGCAAGCCACCGTCAGACACATATGAAATACCTTTTGAAAGGTCGGTTCTATCATTATACTTGCCAAACAAGTCTTTATTTGCATAACCCGAAGGCATCGAATGCGGAAGATGTATCTCAACGTTCCGTTCTTTATTCCGGATAACAAATGGATTTAATGGGAATGAGCCTAATTTGGATAAAGCCAAGGGCGACTGAAGGTTAATAGTTAAATTAACAGCTTCTGATGTTTTTTTAGGCTGAACCGGGTCGGTATTCCAATCACGTAAAACCGACGAGGCCTGATCAAAAACCGGAATAACTGCCTCCTCTGTCAAACTGTTTTCAACGCCATTGGCATTTAATTTAAACACATCTGAAGTTATTTTTTGTCCAGAAACAGACTTTACCTTATTTTGATTAATTGGCAACATGATCGCGAACCCATTATTATATGCTGCGCCTCTGGCTCGCAACAAAAAGTTTGCATTTAAGTCAACTACCTCGTTCCGAACATTTGTCACATATTTATATTGATAATCAAGGACCATATCGTTGAAGTCGTAATCGCCCTTTGATGGCCACAAATCTTCAAATGCTAAAGTTCCAAACCGCTTATTTGACGGATAATAGTTGTTGAATGCGCGCTCAGGATCCTTTGGATACTCGTCATATTTATCCGATACACCATCACCATCTTCATCTTTTGGAGTATCTACTGCCGGCAAATTACCGGTTTCAATTGCGGTTATCGGATTGGCTGTTGCGTAAAATACTGCATCATTAAAGTCGTTATCACTACCCTGATCTCTACGCATATCTTCCAAACCAATAACTAAACGCTGACGGTTTTTATCATAGAGCAAAACGGTGTGTTTCTTCAAATCAGCACTTGACTCCGGATTGAACTCGGGGATTGAATATACTTTGTGCGTACCAACTGTTACATTACCTGAACTTGAACTGAATCCATTGGCAAGTAAACACCACCCAATGGTTACATTTGCAGGCCAAATATTCGTAAATGCCTTAGTGGTTTCATCGTAGTATTTAAGTTGAACCTTGTCGCCCGAGATTAGCGGACTATTCGATGATGTAATCGAAACGTTCGGAAATACGACATACATATTTTTGATTTCGCTCGCTGTTTTTGGAGGATTATTGGTGTTGTAATAAAAATAGCAAAGTGAGTTTAACCAACCGGCACCTTCATTTACAAAAGTAATCCAAACTTCGGCCCTTTCCTTAACAATAACGTTTGCTTCACTGCCCTTTGCCAAATATTCAGGATGTGAAATGGGCAACTGAACATACTCCGGAAGTGAATTATTTACTACGGCAAGAAAGTCTGCGGTAATTGCATCGGGTGCAGTAAGATAGGTTGGTCGCCCCACGCTGTTCCAAGTACCAAGGCTGCCAAATCCTGTTGGAACAGCACCCAGATTTACTGACTTACGTACAACAGCTTTCGATGCAATTGCCGAACCACCAATTACAATTTCAGCCGAGTGATTACGAATAACGATTGGTGTAAGCGTGGGAACACCGGGGAAAGTTGTGGCAACAAATAATGAATCGAATCGCGAAGCCACTGTTAAAGGTAGTTCGATTTTACCATTACCATCTGTCATCCCTTTAAAAACCATGTTTTCCGAACTACTATCGCCCATTATTTCCTGACCTTCAGATGTAATAACAAACGGATTTTTAGTATAAACGGCTAAAGGGATACTTTCCAAGGCCTCGTTACCAGCATTGAGTACAGTAAGCTTTAATTCAACCTGTTGCGTAGTTTTCCAATCAAAATATTTCGAGAATGGACCTTCTTCAACAATTGGGTTATTGCTGATATTGTTCTCGTCTACGCAAGATACTGCAACAACTCCTGCTGCAATTAGCATTGAAAACTTTCTAAACAAATTCATAATATTCATATTCTTCTTTTTTATTCTGAAATACAAAAAACAAATAATGTGCCACAAACTTTATCAGACTATATATCAACATATTAACCGAACTAACACACATAAACTATTATTCGAAAATGAAGATTTTTATAATTAATAAATGATCAGCTAACTATTTCATGTTTATTTATTATCAATTTTACAATAATTAATTGAAAACAGCAAATTATTATATTAATTAAAACTTAAAATTTCAATTAAACGACTTAGGTCTAAACATTTTAGTATTTTCACAAATGACTTTTAACTATATTTACAACCAGATAATACAAAGCTCATGAATGACACCCCGTTTAAATTACTGATTATTGATGATGACGAAATCATACACGAAATGATAAAATCATCATTAAACACTGACATCACGATTTACAATGCCTACGAAGCAAAACATGCTTTCGAAATTCTGAACGACCAAAGCATTGATTTTGTATTTTGTGATTATTCTTTGCCGGGAATGAATGGACATCAGATCCTTTCCATCATAAGAGAAAATTTTCCGGATGTTCTGGTGGTGATGGTAAGTTCTCATACCGATTCAGATACCATTATCGGTGCAATGCGTAATGGTGCAATAGATTTTTTGTGTAAGCCTTTTTCTACAGATAGCGTCAATATTTCATTGGAAAGGGCGATGAGGATGAAAGTACTTTTTAATGATCTTAACCGGCTCAACAAACAAACTGCGAGACTAAAAGATGATTTGGCTGAAATAGAAGGCGTTTCATTCATTGGCGAAAGTTCAAGTGCAAAACAAGTAAAATCTTTGATAATAAAGGTTTCGAAAAGTCGTGACACTTCAGTTTTGATAACTGGTGAGAGTGGAACCGGAAAAGAGCTTGTTGCTAAGGGTATTCACCAATTTAGCGAAAGAGCACCCTTTTACTTTGGTGCAGTAAACACCCCGGCTATACAGGATACGCTCTTTGAAAGTGAATTTTTTGGGCATACTAAAGGTTCTTTTACCGGTGCAGTCGCCGACAAAGCCGGTTGGCTTGAAGTGGCTAATAAAGGCACCATGTTTTTAGATGAAATCGGCGATTTACCCGAAATGCTGCAAGTAAAACTGTTACGCGCACTGGAAGAACGAAAATACTCTAAAGTGGGTTCAAGCAAAGAAATACCATTTGACGTAAGAATTATTGCAGCAACAAACAAAACTAAAGAAGAATTAGCTTCCGGCAAAACGCTGCGTACCGACCTATATCACCGGATTGCAGCATTTATAATAAATATTCCGCCGCTTAGAGAGAGAAGAGAAGACATTCCTATTTTAGTGAACCACTTTATTAATCATTTTTCGGGTAAAATGAGAATAAAGATTGAACGTATAGAAAAAGATGCACTAAAAGAACTATCCAATTATTCATTTCCGGGAAATGTGAGAGAACTGAGAAATCTTATAGAGCGTGCGATGATTCTTACGGATGGAAAGATTTTGGGAAAAGCTCATTTTCCCGACATTTGCAGCCAATCGACGACACAACCAATTGATGGTTCAAACCAGATTGTTACGGGCATCGATTGCTGCGACATTTACGACCTCGAAGAACTTGAAAAACAGACAATTATTAAAGTATTGCAGATTTGTGAAAACAACAAAAGCAAAGCGGCCCAAATGCTAAACATAAAATGGAATGCATTGGACCGCCGCTTAACAAAATTCAATATTGAGATATGACCTCGGATCTTAATCCTTGGTATCATCTCTTTTACGAAAAGTTGGTTTATTTGAATGATTAGCTCTTAAACCAATTTTTCTGATAACTTTCTTTTCGCCAAATTGTGTTGATTCATTGCCTCTTTGTGTAAAGTGCTCGTTTTTTCCTTCACGCCTTGCACTCAATGTCATCCCATCGCGAATATCACACATTTGCAATTCAAATGGCAAAAGACCATTTTTTATTTTTATGGTGTTTTGTGGCCTTATGCCAATATTCATAACCATCTCTGTATCGGGGATAAACAAATTAAGTTTATGCCCTGCACATGTCTGTTTAATATGCCTTCCAAATACCGAATAAAGATTTGCTTGCTCCGATGGTAAAATCTTTTCGCCATGAGGCGGATATGTAAATATTACACCCCGGTCATTTTTTGGCGACCAGTTTTGAAATGATTTTACCGATAATGAAACATATTTATTCAATCCGGCACTTTTTACATTTTCGCCTGCAATCGAAATCACCGAAGATGAGACATCAGAACCATAAAGGAGATAATTGAATTCACGCTCCTGTGAATCGTCATCATAAATTTCACGATAAAGTTCTTCGTTAAAATCGTTCCAGCGCTCAAAGGCAAAACCATCCCTGAATATACCCGGTGGAATATTTAGTGCGATTAAGGCTGCTTCAATAAGTATCGTTCCGGTCCCACACATTGGATCGTATAAATTCGAGTCACCTTGCCAACCAGACATCATCAACAAGCCAGCAGCCAAAACTTCATTCAGTTGTGCCTCGGTTGAACCTTGTCGCCAACCACGTTTACCAAGAGAAACACCGGTACTATCAAGCGAAATGGTGGCTTGCCCCTCGTTTATATGAATATTTATAACTAAGTCGGGATTTGTTAAACGAACCGATGGTTTAGTGTTTGATTTCTTTCTGAAATACTCGGTTATACCATCTTTAATTCTGTGAGGCACCAAGGAACCTCGGTCAAATTCATGTCCGCGTATTACAGGTTCAATATGGTAAGTGCCTTTCGGACTCAGGTATACTTCCCAATCAATTTCTTTTACAGCTTTAAAAACATCATCGGGCGACTCTGCCGGAAACAACTTTATGGGCTTAAGAATTTTCAATGCAGTCCGGCACCATAAATTTGCTTTGTACAAAACCGCCTGATCGCCATTAAACAATACCGCACTGTTAACAATTTCTATTTCTTTTGCGCCTAAAGCTTCTAATTCTTGTACCAAAACAGGTTCTAAACCCGGTAATGTTTTGGCAATCAATTTTAAATTATCCAATATCTGCTATTTATTTCAAATTCCACCACCATCTAAATACAAATTCTCTTTAACCCTTGTTTGTACAATTCTAGAACCCGGAGGAATACTGTTAGTAACCCAAACATTACCTCCAACAACCGAGCCTTCACCCAATGTAATCCTTCCTAAAATTGTAGCATTAGAGTAAATAATAACATTGTCCTCCAGGATAGGATGACGGGGAATGCCTTTTATAGGGTTTCCATTTTCATCAACAGGGAACGATTTTGCGCCTAATGTAACCCCTTGAAAGAGTTTTACATTTTTACCAATTATTGCTGTTGCGCCAATAACCACACCTGTGCCATGATCTATTGTAAAGTACTCACCAATCTGTGCATTTGGATGAATATCTATCCCTGTTTCAGAATGGGCCATTTCACTAATAATTCTTGGAATAAGCGGGACTCCAAGGCCAACCAGTGCGTGAGCAATACGATAGTTCGTAATTGCCCTTATCGCAGGATAACAAAAAATAACTTCGCCATAACTTTGTGCTGCCGGATCGCCATAATAAGCAGCCTTAACATCTGTAACCAAAACAGCCCTTATCGAAGGTAATGTCTCGATAAACTGTGTTGTAATCTCCTGAGCCTTTGAACGCATTAAAGGCATTTCCAAATCCTTTTTGTTTTCGCATGCGAAACATAACCCCGCAAGAATCTGTTCCGAAAGAATATCAAATAGTTTTTCGGTATTTACACCCAAATGATACTTTACAGTGGTGAAATTGAGCGAAGTATCCCCAAAATACCCGGGAAATAGTACATCCCGGGTAATATCCACCACTTCTTGCAAACGACGTACAGAAGGCATAGGTTCTCCAGCCATGTGAGAATGACAGACAGAACTGAACGAGTCGAAAGATGATAATTCTTCAACTACTCCCCCTAAGCGTTGCGTATATCGCAATTGATCCATTTTCTACTACTTTTATTTTGCGCAAAGTTAGTTAAAAAATTACGGTACTGCCTACTCCATTTTTGTTAATCCACTATTTTCAACTCTTCAATTAAATTGGTGGCTCCTGCAAATTTATCTATTACAAAAAGAACGTAACGAATATCTACACATATCGTTTTTTGAAGTTTTGGTTCAAATGCAATATCACCAGACATTGCTTCCCAGTTCCCGTCAAAAGCTAAACCAAACAACTCACCTCGTTTATTTATAACAGGACTACCTGAATTTCCACCTGTTATATCATTGTTAGTAAGAAAATTAATCCTCAAAACCCCATCTTTATCTGCATAAGGGCCAAAATCTTTCGACAAAAACAACAGTTTCAACCTTGGATCTACCGAAAATTCTCTATCACCTGGTATTTCCTTCTCAAGAATCCCCGAATAAGATGTATAATACAAATATTTTACACCATCTTTAGGGGAATAACCCCCAACATGTCCAAAACTTGCCCGCATTGTAAAATTGGCATCGGGCGATAGAACCTTGCTCGAACCATACATTTCTTTCAAACCGGCCTCAAATTCACGCCGTCCGGCAGAGACCAAATCTGCATACGAAGCCAGTTCTGATTCGAGATTATTGCGTAAATTCCGAATTTCATTATAGCAAACATAGGCATCATCCAAAACTAATTTGCCAAATTTACCTTTCCTAATTAACGAAATCAACCGGGTACTATCAGCAAATACAGAATTTTTAAAAAGTTTATCGACATATTCCTCAACAGACATCTTTCCACTTTTAACTTTCTGCATAGATGCGGGAATAAATTCAGGACCAATTTCACCAAAAAATACCGGCAATATAGCAACCAAGGCCTTTTTATCGGTAGACACATCGTAATCCTTGTAAAAATCACGTATGGTTTCAATAATTTCGGCTGAACCCGGATTGACTTTCATGTGCTTGCGACCGGAAGCCCATAGCCCAATTTTGCCAGCAAATGAAAATATTTCAGCACCGTTAACCAATGCCTCATTTAAATACAAATCTGGTTTATAAAATTTAGCTCTTCCTTCATATCCTTGCGCAAGTTTATTTAAAGTTTCGCCATATTTATCTTGTGAACCTGTTGTAACAATCCAATCCGCGAAATCTTTCTCCAATTTTCGTTTACTGTTCAATACATCCAACTTTTTCAGACCAAGGTTCATTCCAATACTATTCTTATAATAATTGGCACTTCTGGCAAATTTTGATGCATATTTGATATTTACAGCCTGACTGGCCATCATATCAGTCATCCATGCATCTTGTTTTACTTTGCGTATTTTAATTCGCGATTGATTTACAAGATTCATTCGTTCTTCAATACCCCAAGATGTTAAATATCTGTCGGTTGAACCCGGATAACCCATGGTCATCGAAAAATCACCCGCTTCGTAACCTTTTAAAGATACAGGCAGAAAAGACTTTGACTTATATGGTACATTTTTAGCCGAATATTTGGCAGGTTTTCCATCAGGCGCACAATAAACCCTGAATAAACTAAAATCCCCCACATGTCGAGGCCACATCCAGTTGTCAGTTTCATCTCCAAAATTTCCAATCGATGATGGGGGGGCTCCTACAAATCTAACATCGTTAAACACTTGATATTTAAACAAATAATACTTATTTCCCGAATAAAATGCACGAATGCTTATATCGTAGCCCGAAACGGAATCGGAGTATAATTTTTTAACTACCGAAGTAATAGAATCAATAACAGAACGACGTTTAGGTTCGGAAACACCTGTTTTAATTGCATCCTGAAACTCTTGCGTAACATCCACAATTTCTTTTAAAAATGAAACGGTTAAACCCGTCGTAGGGATTTCGGCAGCCTTCTCTTTGGCCCAAAATCCTTCCTTTAAATAATCATGATCGACAGTGCTATGTTGTTGAATTGAAGCATAACCACAATGATGATTGGTTAGAATCAATCCTTCATTCGAAATTAATTCGCCGGTACATCCCCGTCCGAATATCACAATGGCATCTTTCAAACTACTACTGTTAATAGAATATATCTCCTCGGGAGTTATTTCAGCTCCCAATTCCGAAAGATTTTTTTGGCCATACTCGCTAATCATCGAAACCAACCACATCCCTTCGTCGGCACGTACATTTGTTCTAAGTGCCGAGAAAACACATAGTACAATCAATAATCGCTTTATCATACTTATTTTATTTGAAATTTTGGCAAAACTATATCTTATTTCGAACAAAAAAACTGATTTTCATTGGTTTATAAGCCATTAATTTACAACCATTTTTTTCTTCTGAAAACAAACAAGGTAATTGTCGAAGAAAATACCATAAAAAGCAATGCTAAAGGATAACCCCATGGTTCGGTCAATTCAGGCATCCACTTAAAATTCATTCCGTATATCGAAGCGATTAATGTTGGAGGCATAAAAATAACAGTCACCACCGTAAATATCTTTATAATGCGGTTCTGCTCAATATCAATTAAACCCAAAAAAGTGTTTTGCATGTATTCCAGACGCTCAAAATTAAATGCAACATGGTCCAATAAAGAGCCTACATCCTTAATCATCACGCGCATATTTTCATAATTTTCCTTCGGGAAAAAATGACTTTTTAGAATTGAAGAGAGTATGCGTTGCTTTTCGACAAAATTCTCCCTAAGCATCATTGTTCGCTCCTGAAATGCATTGATTTTAAGCAATAAATCACCGTCTGGCGTACCCTTCAGTGACAATTTTCTACTAATAACAGAAATCTCAGATGAAACTTGTTCTATAAAATCTGCATCAAAATCAATTCGCGTTTCCAGAAGAACCAAAAAAACCACAAATCCATCAACGTTGGTAAGGTTTAAAACTTTTCTCACCGTTTCTTCAAAGGATCGTAATTTCATATTTCGCTGAGAAAGCAGTATATTCTTACGCAAGATAAACGACACCGGATCAACAATATATTCACCCTTGCTAAAAGTAAGAAAGTTGGTATTAATACAAATTTCATTTGAATCTTCCGAATACTTTGACGAACTTTCTATCTCTTCAGCTTCTTGTCTGGTTGTAAGCTCTGTACCCAAAATACTTTCGACTGTTTCCCTTTCAACCTGTATCGGATTCAATAAATCAATCCAAATTATATCTTCGATAGAAATGGTATTTAACACATCCAACCTTGTAGATGTGATTATGGTTGTATCTTGACGATAGAAAATTCGAATCATATGATGTCGTTTCATGCAAAGTTAAATAATTGATGCTGAAAACTTACGATTTGATTCATTAAAATAGTTGAACTATCGGATATATTTAATCATAGGAGTATATTTGTAAAAATTCAAAACAAAGCATAAGTTATGGCCCGAATTCTTGTAATTGACGACGAAAGAAGCATAAGGAATACACTTAAGGATATTCTCGAATACGAAAAATACGAGATAGACTTAGCCATTGATGGACTTGATGGACTTGAAAAAATGCGTTTGAATAACTATGACCTCGTTCTATGCGATATAAAAATGCCCGGAATAGACGGTTTGGAGCTTTTACAAACTTCACGTCAGGAAAAACCGGATGCTCAATTTATAATGATTTCGGGTCATGGTGATATCGAAACTGCTGTTGATGCCATAAAAAAAGGAGCTTTCGATTTCATTCAGAAACCAATTGATTTAAACAGGTTGCTGATAACAGTAAAAAATGGCATCGACCGTAAAGGACTAATTGAAGAAACCAAAGTACTCCGAAAGAAAATTTCGCGCAAATACGAAATGATTGGAAACAGCGAACCCATTCACCATGTTCGATCAATACTCGAACGTGTAGCACCAACAGATGCCAGGGTTTTAATTACTGGTGAAAACGGCACCGGAAAGGAAGTTATCGCTCGGTTAATTCACGAAATGAGCCCCAGAAATACACAACCTTTTATAGAAGTAAATTGTGCAGCCATACCATCCGAACTTATTGAAAGCGAACTATTCGGCCATGAAAAAGGGGCATTTACCTCAGCAATTAAACAACGTAAGGGTAAATTTGAACAAGCCGACGGCGGCACCTTGTTTCTAGATGAAATTGGCGACATGAGCCTTTCGGCACAAGCAAAAGTACTTCGGGCATTGCAAGAAAAAGTAATAACCAGAGTAGGGAGCGATACACCAATTAAAGTGAATGTAAGAGTTTTGGCTGCGACAAATAAAATACTTACAGATGAAATTTCATCTCAACGATTTCGGGAAGATCTTTATCATCGACTTAGCGTTATTTTAATTCATGTTCCGCCTTTACGAGAAAGAACTAACGATATACCATTGTTAATCAACTATTTTAACGAACAAATTGCCGAAGAACAGTCTATGAAGATGATAACCTTTTCCGATGATGCAATCGAAGCACTCTGTGCATTAAAGTACAGTGGAAACATCCGTGAACTTCGGAATATTGTAGAACGCCTTATGATATTGTGCACCGATGAAGTAACGGCCGAAGACGTAAAAATGTATACAATAAATCAACTTTAACCATTTACTAAGTCGCGAATAACAATTGAGGCAAGCATACAACCAAATACTGCCGGCATATAAGATACCGTACCAACAGTCGACCGTTTATTTTCCGACTCCTCATCCAAAATAACAGCATCTTTATTAACCGGTTCAGTAGAAAAAACAACTTTTACGCCTTTTTTAATACCTAATGAACCTAACCGTTTTCGCACCGAACGAGCTAAGGCACAAGTACTTGTTTTCGATATATCTGTAATCGTTACTTTCGTGGGGTCGATCTTTCCTCCGGCACCCATGGACGAAGCAATTGGTATATTACGATTTAGTGTATGTAAAATAAGAAACGATTTGGGAGTTAATGTATCAATTGCATCCACCACATAATCGAATGACTGACTGTCTAACAACTGCTCGGTTATTTGATTTTCGATATATTCAAACAGCACCGTTAATTCCAGTTGGGGATTTATCCCTTTAAGACGCTCTGCAAGAACATTGCACTTGCGAAGATTTATGTTCTCGGGCATAGCCACCAATTGCCTGTTTATATTAGAAGGCTGAACCACATCGCCATCTACAATCGTAAGTTTTCCAATCCCTGCACGACATAACATTTCGGCACAATGACCACCAACTCCACCCAAGCCAACTACCAATACATTTTTTTCTTTTAATTTTTCAACCGCTTCTTTCCCAAAAAGAAGTTCAGTTCGCGAAGTCCATTCCATACCCTAATTTATATTAAAATCAAAAAGGGGATGCTTTCGACATCCCCTTCATTTATCATAAAATAATAAACTATTTTACTCTTTTATAGCCATAAATTGCGTTTTCGCCAAGCTCTTCTTCGATACGAAGAAGTTGGTTATATTTCGCCATCCTGTCTGAACGACTCATAGAACCGGTTTTAATTTGGCCACTGTTTGTTGCTACTGCAATATCGGCAATTGTAGCATCTTCAGTCTCGCCCGAACGGTGCGAAGTTACCGAAGTATAACCATGACGATGAGCCATTTCAATTGCATCCAAAGTTTCGGTTAATGTACCAATTTGATTTACTTTGATAAGGATAGAGTTTGCACAACCTAATTCAATACCTTTTTTAAGGAATTCAACGTTGGTAACAAACAAATCATCCCCAACTAATTGACATTTATCACCAATTTTGTCTGTAACAATTTTCCAACCGTCCCAATCGTTTTCAGAACAACCATCCTCGATAGAATCGATAGGATATTTGCTGATAAGTTCTGCAAGATAATCGGCTTGTTGCTCAGAATTTCTCTTAGCACCATTAGGACCTTCGAATTTAGAGTAGTCATAAATGCCATCTTTAAAAAATTCAGATGCAGCACAGTCAAGTGCGATAGTCACATCTTTTCCGGGCTCATAACCAGCCTTTGTAATGGCTTGCATTACACTATCCAAAGCCTCTTCGGTACCACCAGCAAAATTAGGAGCAAAACCACCTTCATCACCAACAGCTGTACTTAAACCTTTAGCTTTAAGAATCGATTTCAGATTGTGAAATACTTCAGCGCCCATCCGAATGGCTTCTTTGAAAGTAGGAGCACCTACTGGACGAATCATAAATTCCTGAAAAGCAATAGGCGCATCAGAGTGCGAACCACCATTAATAATATTCATCATCGGAACCGGTAAAGTCTTTGCATTAGACCCACCGATGTAACGATACAATGGTACATTAAGAAATTCAGCAGCAGCTTTTGCAACAGCTAAGGAAACACCTAACATTGCATTTGCACCAAGTTTGCTTTTTGTAGAAGTACCATCCAAAGCCAACATAGCTTTATCAACAGCAACCTGATTCAAGGCATCCATGCCGATAATTTCTTCGGCGATTACATTGTTTACGTTATCTACAGCTTTTAGAACACCCTTACCAAGAAAACGGTTTTTGTCGCCATCACGAAGCTCCAATGCTTCATTTTCACCGGTAGATGCACCAGATGGTACAGCAGCACGACCCATAACTCCACTTGCAAGTGTTACATCAACTTCGATAGTTGGATTACCACGCGAGTCCATAATTTCTCTCGCATGTACATCAATAATTTCTGACATCGTTGTATTATTTATAGAGATTTAACTCAATTAATATGCTTGTAAAAATTCGATACAAATTTAATCATTATCAAACGAATACAAAAGTAAAAAAGTATAAAAGAAAACGGGGCAATAAAGATATTCATCCTTATGCCCCGTAATTTATCTTGCGAGTTTCATTACTCAGCAGCTGAATCAGTTACTTCAGTAGAGGTGCTCTTCTTTTTCGAACGACGGCTACGAGTAGTAGTCTTTTTCGAATCAGTTGCCGATAACATGTTTTCGTTGTAATCTACCAACTCAATAAAACACATTTCAGCATTATCGCCTAAGCGATTACCTGTTTTAAGAATGCGGGTGTATCCACCTGGTCTGTCTGCCACTTTTGCCGATATTTCACGGAACAATGTGCTTACAGCATCTTTATCCTGAAGATAACCAAAAACAACACGACGCGAATGGGTAGTGTCGTTTTTCGACTTGGAAATTAACGGCTCTACATAAACCCGTAACGCTTTTGCTTTTGCAACGGTAGTGTGTATACGTTTATGCTCGATAAGCGAAATAGCCATGTTCGACAATAAGGCTTTGCGGTGAGCTGTTTTACGTCCAAGATGATTGACTTTACAATTATGTCTCATCGTCTTTTAGTCCTTGTCTAATTTATATTTTGAAATATCCATACCGAACGAAAGATTCAGGTTTGCAAGAAGTTCATCAAGTTCTGTGAGCGACTTCTTTCCAAAATTCCTGAATTTTAACAAATCGTTCTTATTGAACACAACCAACTCGGCCAAAGTTTCTACATCGGCAGCTTTGAGGCAGTTAAGTGCTCTTACTGAGAGATCCATATCTACCAACTTTGATTTGAGGAGTTGGCGCATGTGCAAAATTTCTTCATCAAATTCTTCACCGGCTACCTTTTCTTCTGTATCAAGAGTAATCTTTTCATCAGAAAATAACATAAAGTGATAAATGAGAATTTTTGCTGCTTCCTTCAATGCATCTTTAGGATGTATTGAACCATCGGTAGTAATTTCGAGAATCAACTTTTCGTAGTCGGTTTTTTGCTCAACACGAAAGTTTTCAACGAAAAATTTCACATTCCTGACGGGTGTATGAATGGCATCAACCGGTATTACACCAAACTCTTCGTCTGCCACTTTAAATTCCGAACCGGGCATGTAACCACGACCTTTCGCAATGGTAAAGTCTACAGTTAAGCTTACGCTTTCGTCCATACGGCAGAGTACTAAATCGGGATTTAACACCTCAAAACCTGTAAGGAATTTACTAATATCACCGGCAGTAAACTTTTGAGCACCACTAATGTTTACGGTTACTTTTTCGTTTTCCACCTCGTCTACCAGACGCTTAAAGCGTACTTGTTTGATGTTCAGAATGATGTCTACCACATCTTCCATCACACCAGCAATGGTGCTGAATTCGTGATCGACGCCTTCTATTTTTACCGACGTTATGGCATAGCCCTCAAGCGAAGACAAAAGTATACGGCGTAAAGCATTACCGATTGTAATACCGTATCCGGGTTCGAGTGGTCGAAATTCGAAACGTCCGAATTTATCGTCCGCCTCTAACATAATAACCTTATCGGGTTTTTGAAATGCTAGTATAGCCATAAATCAATTATTATTTTGAATACAATTCAACAATCAACTGTTCCTTGATGTTTTCAGGAATATCTTCGCGAGTTGGCATATGTAAGAATTTACCATTCAAATCCATGCTATTCCATTCAATCCAAGGATATTTTGTGTGATTACGTACCGAAAGTGCTTCAGAAATAACTTCTAAAGATTTCGATTTTTCACGTACTCCAATAACCATACCGGCTTTAACGCGGAAAGATGGAATATTAACAACTAATCCATCAACAGTAATGTGTTTATGGCCAACCAACTGTCGTGCAGCAGCACGGGTTGGAGCAATGCCCATACGAAAAACAACATTATCGAGACGACTTTCAAGATATTGCAACAAAATTTCGCCCGTAATACCTTTTGCTCTGGCAGCCTTTTCGAAAAGGTTGCGGAACTGACGCTCAAGAACGCCATAAGTATACTTTGCTTTTTGCTTCTCTTTCAACTGAGTACCGTATTCAGTAGTTTTCTTTCTACGGTTGTTACCATGCATGCCCGGAGGATAGTTCCTCTTAGCAAGCACCTTATCTGGGCCGAAAATCGGTTCACCGAATTTCCGCGCAATCTTTGTCTTTGGTCCTATGTACTTTGCCATGATTTCTTTACAATGATTTTAAATGTTGATTTCAAATTATGAATCATGCTTTACAGCCGCGATTACGAGAGAAAGAATGCAATCAACCCATAATTCAAAACTCAAAATCATTTTCATAATCTTAAAAGTGAATTAAACTCTCCGTTTTTTAGGCGGACGACATCCGTTGTGCGGCAATGGCGTAACATCCACAATTTCAAATACTTCAATGCCCGAAGCATTAATAGTACGCATTGCAGATTCTCTTCCGTTCCCTGGACCTTTTACAAACACTTTTACTCTACGTAATCCGAGGTCGTAAGCAACTTTTGAACAGTCTTGTGCCGCCAATTGTGCTGCATAAGGTGTATTCTTCTTCGAACCTTTAAATCCTTGTTTACCAGCAGATGACCAAGAGATAACCTGACCATCATTATTAGTAAGACAAACAATGATATTATTGAACGAAGAATGAATATGCGCCTGTCCGGTAGCCTCTACGATAACTTTCCTCTTCTTCTGGGTACCTTGTTTTTTTGCCATATTCGAAACTAATTACTTCTTCTTGTTAGCAACTGTTTTACGTTTACCCTTACGAGTACGCGCATTATTTTTTGTAGACTGTCCGCGAACAGGCAAACCTACGCGGTGACGAACACCACGATAACAACCGATATCCATTAAACGTTTAATGTTTAATTGGATTTCGGAACGTAATTCACCCTCTACCTTACATTCTTCGGTTATAATACCACGAACGTTAGATAGTTGTTCATCGTTCCACTCCTTCACTTTAAGGTCTCGGTTTACACCTGCCTTATCAAGGATTACTTTGGCGCTGCTTCTACCTATACCGAAAATATAAGTTAACGCGATTTCTCCACGCTTATTTTCCGGAAGGTCAACACCTGAAATTCTAATTGCCATAAATCAAAAAAATTTTTGCAAATTTAATAATTATCCCTGACGTTGTTTATACTTTGGATTTTTTTTATTAATCACGTATAACACGCCCTTTCTACGGACGATTTTACAGTCAGGCGTGCGCTTCTTAAGAGATGCTCTCACTTTCATGTTCTGATGATTTTATTTGTATCGAAATACTATTCTTCCCTTTGTTAAATCATATGGCGACATTTCCAACCGAACCTTATCACCTGGCAAAATTCGAATGTAATGCATTCTCATCTTACCAGAGATATGAGCCGTAAGAATATGCCCATTTTGCAATTCAACCCGAAACATTGCATTTGATAATGCTTCTATAATTGTCCCATCTTGTTCTATTGCAGCTGTCTTAGCCATAGTTTTCTTTAAATTGCGTTAGTACCAAGTACGTCTTCGATATACTTAAAAGTTGATAATACATCAGCCTTCCCTTTACGTATCGCGACCGAATGTTCGTAATGAGCCGACATCATTCCGTCTGTAGTACGAGTAGTCCATCCGTCACTCTCGAGAATCAATTCCTTTTTGCCCATATTTATCATCGGTTCAATGGCAATAACCATTCCCGATTTTAATTTGGTTCCCCAACCTTGTCTGCCATAATTTGGCACTTCGGGTTTTTCGTGAAGCGATCTTCCAACACCATGTCCAACCATTTCGCGAACCACAGAGAAACCTCTGGTTTCACAATAATATTGAACCGCATGTCCTACATCTCCTACACGTTTTCCTTCAACAGCAAATCGGATACCTTCGTATAAAGACTCCTTTGTTGCTTTCAAGAGTTTGAGGACTTCAGGATTTACATCTCCAACTGGAAAAGTATATGCTGAATCTCCGAAGAAACCATTCATTTTTACACCACAATCGACAGATACGATATCTCCGTTTTTTAATGCATAGTTCGAAGGTATTCCATGAACAACCTGATCATTTACCGAAATACAAAGTGTATTAGGAAAACCACCATAATTCAGAAAGGCCGGAACTGCACCCTTACTCAGGATGTATTCGTACGCAATGTGGTCGAGCTCGAGTGTTGTTATACCCGGTTTGATGAATTTGGCTACTTCGGCGAGGGTTTCCGATACAAGCAGATTACTCTGCCGAAGTAGCTCAATTTCTTCGTCTGTCTTTAAATATATCATTAAAAAAAGAACGCTTAGTAAGCAGAAGTATTTCCTGTACGTCCTTTAATACGGCCAGACTTCATCAGACCGTCATAATGACGCATAAGTAAATGACTTTCTATTTGTTGTAAAGTATCCAAAACTACACCCACTAAAATTAAGAGTGAGGTTCCTCCAAAAAATTGCGCAAAATGACTGTTTACATTAGCCATGCGGGCAAATGCGGGCAAAATGGCAATCATTGCAAGAAAAATTGCTCCTGGCAATGTAATTCTGGACATAATATGATCAAGATATTCAGATGTTTTCTTTCCTGGCTTAACACCCGGAATAAAACCATTATTGCGTTTCATATCCTCTGCCATTTGCGTTGGATTAACTGTTATGGCGGTATAAAAATAAGTAAACGCAACGATGAGAATTACCACAACAAAATTGTGCCAGAAACCCGTATAATCTGCAAACACCTGAACAAATGAATTCATACTTTCACTGTGGGCAAATCCAACCAAAGTTATAGGAATAAACATAATCGCTTGAGCAAAAATAATTGGCATTACACCGGCTGCATTCACTTTAAGGGGAATGTACTGACGTACTCCACCGTATTGTTTATTTCCAACCATGCGTTTAGCGTACTGTACCGGAATTTTTCGTGTTCCTTGTACCAGTAAAATTGCACCAGAAATTACAAATACCCATACAACTAATTCTATGAGAAGCATAACCAGACCACCTCCACCAGTTTCATTAACTCTTGATCCAAATTCGGCAACAATAGCAAAAGGTAAACGAGCAATAATACCAATCATAATAATGAGAGATACACCGTTGCCCACACCTTTATCTGTAATTCTCTCGCCTAACCACATGGTAAACATGGTACCCGATGCAAGAATAATTGTTGATGAAATAGTAAACCAAATGCCTTGTAGTGCAAAAGCAGTTTCGGGCAATTGAGCTTTTAAGTTTACAAGATACGATGGACCTTGAAATAATAAAATACCCAGAGTCAAATAACGGGTTATTTGGTTAATCTTTCTACGTCCGCTTTCTCCTTCACGTTGCATACGTTGGAAGGCAGGAACAGCGATAGCCAATAATTGTACGACAATTGAAGCAGAAATATAGGGCATGATACCCAATGCGAATACCGAAGCGTTTGAAAAGGCACCACCCGAAAACATATCGAGTAACCCTAAAACACCATCAGCTGTTTGATTCTTTAATGCGTCTAATTGTGCGGGATCCACTCCGGGAAGAACCACAAATGATCCGAATCTGTAAATCATTACAAATCCTAAAGTGGCAATTATTCGGCTACGAAGATCCTCGATATGCCAAATATTACGTATGGTCTGTATTAGTCTATTCATGTTTAGATTATTTCAACAGTTCCCCCGGAGGCAATAATTGCTTCCTGGGCTTTTTTAGAAAATGCGTTAGCCTTAACTTCCAGTTTGGCTTTCAACTCTCCTTCGCCAAGTACTTTTATGAGTACATTCTTAGAAACATAGCCTGAAGACACAAGTACTTGTGGCGTAATTACCGAAATATTCAGTTCGTCGGCAATAGTTTGTAAAGTACTCACATTAATAGCTTTGAATTCTTTGCGATTGATGTTTTTAAACCCGAATTTCGGTAAACGACGTTGCAAAGGCATCTGACCACCTTCGAAGCCCGGTTTACTGGAATAACCCGACCTTGACTTAGCACCTTTGTGGCCACGTGTAGACGTACCACCGTGCCCTGAACCTTGACCTCGGCCTATACGCTTTTCACTATGCGTAGCACCTGCAGCAGGTTTCAAGTTGTTCAATTCCATATTATTAATTCTATAAAATTAATTATTCAACTACACTAACCAAGTGTTTAACCTTTTCAATCATACCACGGATAACTGCATTATCATCATGTTCTACAACTTGTTGCATTTTACGCAATCCAAGTGCAGCCAGAGTACGTTTCTGATCCTCGGGATAACCGATTTTGCTTTTTATTTGCTTTACTTTAATTTTAGCCATTTCAAAAAGAATTATCCGTTAAACACTTTATTCAGAGCAATAGTCCGCATACGAGCTACTGTATTAGCATCACGCATTTGCGCCAAAGCCTTTACTGTTGCTTTTACAAGGTTGTGAGGGTTTGAAGAGCCTTTAGATTTTGCCAAAACGTCGGTAACACCAACACTTTCAAGAACTGCACGCATCGCACCACCAGCTTTCACACCAGTACCATGCGCAGCAGGTTTCATGAAAACCTCTGCACCACCGAAACGACACACCTGTTCGTGAGGAATAGTTCCTTTATTTACAGGTACCTTTACAAGATTCTTTTTTGCTGCTTCAACTCCTTTTGCAATTGCACTGGTTACTTCACCGGCTTTACCCAGTCCATAACCTACAATACCATTCTCGTTACCTACTACTACAATAGCCGAAAAGCTAAATGTACGACCACCTTTAGTAACTTTAGTAACCCGGTTTATGGCCACCAATCGATCTTTTAATTCAAGATCGTTAGTTGTTTTAACTTTTTTTCCAAAATTTGTCATAAAAATTAAAATTTAAGACCACCTTCGCGGGCACCCTCAGCCAGACTCTTCACGCGGCCGTGATATAAATAACCATTTCTATCGAACACTACTTCAGAGATACCAGCCTCAAGAGCCTTTTTTGCAGCAATTTTACCAACCAAACCGGCTTGTTCGCATTTTGTTTTAAATGCACCTACAACTTCCTTTTCGGCAGAAGATGCAGCACATAAAGTTGTACCTGCTACATCATCAATAAACTGCACGTAAATCTGTTTGTTACTGCGATATACCGACATCCTTGGTTTTGCCGCGGTGCCGGAAATATTCCTACGAATACGCAGTTTTAGTTTATTCCGTCTTTCTATTTTGCTGAATGCCATTTCTTCTTAATTTAATTATTTTGCATTAGCCGATTTACCTGCTTTGCGACGAATTACTTCACCTACAAATTTCACACCTTTTCCTTTGTATGGTTCAGGTTTACGGAACGATCGAATTTTGTTTGCCACAAGACCAATAAGTTGTTTATCGTGGCTTTCCAATATTACTAATGGATTTTGATTACGTTCGCTCTTTGTAGAGACTTTAATTTCCTCGGGCAAGCGGAAAACAAGGTTATGAGAAAAACCTAAGCTTAACTCTAAAACCTGACCAGTATTTGATGCACGATAACCTACACCTACTAATTCAAGTTGTTTTTCCCAACCTTTAGATACACCAATGACCATATTATAAATCAATGAACGGTATAAACCATGCATTGAACGGTGTGGTATACTATCGCTTGGACGCTCTAATACGACGTTGCCTTCTGATATTTTTACAGTAATATCGCCATTTACAGCCTGTTCAAGCTGTCCTTTTGGTCCTTTTACTTTGACAACATTTTCAGGTGAAACAGTTACAGTTACACCCGCAGGTATTGAAATCGGCAATTTTCCTATTCGTGACATTGTCTTTTCCTCCTACTGATTAATAAACATAACATAAAACTTCACCACCGATTTTTTGCGCATTTGCTTCTTTATCGGTCATTACGCCTTTGGAAGTAGAAAGAATTGCAACGCCTAAACCATTAAGCACACGTGGCATATCACGAAATCCGGTATACTTACGCAAACCAGGTTTCGACACTCTTGTGATGGTACTAATAGCATTTGCTTTAGTAACAGCATCATATTTCAAGGCAATTTTAATAATGCCTTGTGGACCCTCTTCCACGAATTTGTAATTAAGGATATAACCCTTTTCGAGAAGAATTTTTGTCATCTCGCGTTTAAGATTCGAAGCTGGAATCTCAACCACTTTGTGTTTCGCTCTAATGGCGTTTCTGATTCTAGTCAGATAATCTGCTATTGGATCTGTCATGAAAAAATAAATTAAATTGATCCCGACGAATCGGGACAATATTTAACACTATTGTTTCAAGTTGGTAAGGCGAACCATTACCAACTTGCTTTTTTAATTCCCGGAATTAATCCAGCTGAAGCCATTTCACGGAACTGAATCCTTGAAAGACCAAACTGACGCATATATCCTCTCGGACGACCAGTCATTTTGCAACGATTATGCAAACGGATTGGGTTAGAGTTACGTGGAAGTTTTTGCAAACCTTCCACGTCGCCTTCTGCTTTCAATTTGGCTCGCTTTTCAGCGTATTTCTCTACTAATTTTGCACGTTTAACTTCACGTGCTTTCATTGATTCTTTTGCCATATTACCAGCTTATTATTTTTTGAATGGTAATCCAAATTCCTTCAACAATGCAAAACCTTCTTCATCTGTTTTTGCAGAAGTCACAAAGGTAATATTCATCCCGAGAATTTTACTAATACTTTCGAGATTTATCTCAGGAAAAATGATTTGTTCGGTAATACCCAGTGTGTAATTACCTTTACCATCAAGTTTACTGTTAATTCCTTTGAAATCGCGGATACGGGGCAACGCCACACGTACAAGTCTTTCGAGGAATTCGTACATTTTCTCGTCACGTAAAGTTACTTTTGCACCAATTGGCATTTTTTTACGTAATTTGAAATTCGATACGTCTTTAGTAGAGAGACAAGCGACTGCTTTCTGTCCAGTAATAGTCGTTAGCTCTGACAAGCCTACCTCCATTAACTTTTTATCAGAAGAAGCTGCTCCAAGACCAATATTAATAGTGATCTTTTGAAGCTTAGGAACTTGCATTACATTTTTGTAACCGAATTCTTTTGTAAGCGATTCGATGATACGAGTTTTATACTCGTTCTTTAACGAAACATTGTATTCCATTACTTAAGCTCCTCCCCAGATTTTTTTGCGAAACGAACTAATTTACCGAGATCATTCAAACGACGGCCAATACGACTTGGCTGCTTTGTTTTTGGATCTATAACCATCAGATTAGAAATATGAATCGATGCTTCCTTTTTAATGATGCCACCTTGTGGATTAGCAGCATTAGGTTTTGTATGTTTTGAAACCAGATTAGCATTTTCAACAATAGCCCTATCTTTATCAACGATAACTTCTAGTACCTTGCCTTTTTTGCCTTTAGAGGCACCGGCAATAACCATTACCTCGTCGCCTTTTTTGATATGAATTTTTTTGGCCATTAATTTGCGATTAAAAATTAAAGTACTTCAGGTGCAAGAGAAACAATTTTCATGTTTTTTCCACGTACTTCACGAGCCACAGGCCCAAAAATACGGCTACCTCTCATGTCACCAGCATTGTTTACCAAAACACAAGCATTGTCATCGAAACGAATATAAGTACCATCCTGACGACGAACTTCTTTCGCTGTACGAACAATAATAGCTTTGCTTACAGTTCCCTTCTTCATATCGCTAGAAGGCAGGGCACTTTTTACAGTTACAACAATTGTATCGCCTACGGTGGCATAGCGTTTGCCTGTGCCGCCCAATACTCTGATGCACAGTGCAGTTTTTGCACCGCTGTTATCAGCTACGGTTAGTCTACTTTCTTGCTGTATCATAATTACTTAGCTCTTTCTAATATTTCAACTAATCTCCATCTCTTAGTTTTGCTAAGAGGACGGGTTTCCATAATGCGCACGGTATCGCCGATACCACAATTATTGCTGTCGTCGTGAGCATGATATTTTTTTGTAATATTTACAAACTTACCATACATGGGATGTTTTTCTTTCCACTTTACTGCAACAACTACGGTTTTATCCATTTTGTTGCTAACTACCACGCCGATCCGCTCTTTGCGCAGATTTCTTTTAATCTCTTCCATCTTACGAATTGTGATTATTGTACACCATTTGATTCGCGCTGACCAAGCTCGGTAATTAACCTTGCCACAGTTCTGCGGGTTTTCTTGATTTCTGATGGATTATCCAGAGGAGATATTGCATGCCCCAGCTTTATACGTGAAAGATTTTCACGTGATTCGGCCAAACGCTCATTTAACTCCTTGGTACTTAGTTCTCTAATTTCCCGGATTTTCATTTTTCAGAATACATTAGTTTTCAACATAATCGCGACGAACTACAAATCTAGTCGTAACAGGCAGTTTTTGAGCAGCAAGACGCAATGCTTCTTTTGCTATCTCAAAACCAACACCATCAATTTCGATAATGATACGACCCGGAGTGACCGGAGCCACAAATCCTTCTGGTGCACCTTTACCTTTACCCATACGTACCTCAGCAGGTTTCTTTGTAATGGGTTTATCGGGAAAAATTCTAATCCAGATTTGACCTTGCCTCTGCATGTAACGCGTAACTGCAACCCTGGCAGCTTCGATTTGACGACCTGTAAGCCATTTCGTCTCTAACGATTTAATACCGAATGAGCCGAATGCTAATTCGTGGCCTCTTTGGGCTACACCTTTCATGCGCCCTTTTTGCTGCCTGCGAAATTTTGTTTTCTTTGGTTGTAACATCGTTCTTAAATTGTATTGTTAAACGATTACTTGCGTCTACCACCTTTTCGGAATTTCCGATTATTATTGGTAGACTCTTTTTGATAGAAATTTGGCGAAAGATCACGTTTACCGTAAACCTCACCTTTAAAGACCCATACTTTTATTCCGAGCAAACCGGTTTTGGTTAATGCTTCAGCCAAAGCATAATCAACATCGGCACGGAAGGTATGGAGAGGGATCCTACCTTCTTTATAAATCTCGGAACGTGCCATTTCAGCACCGTTCAAACGACCAGATACCATAATTTTAATACCTTCTGCACCCATCCTCATGGCTGAGGCGATAGCCATTTTGGTTGCGCGACGATAGGCAATACGGCCTTCAACTTGGCGTGCTACATTATTAGCAACAATTACCGCGTCGATTTCCGGACGTTTTACTTCGAAAATATTGATCTGAATCTCTTTATCAGTTATTTTCTTTAACTCTTCTTTCAGTTTGTCAACTTCCTGACCACCCTTACCGATAATGATACCCGGACGAGCTGTGCAAACAGTGATTGTAACGAGCTTTAATGTGCGTTCAATTACGATGCGCGACAAACTTGCCTTAGCCAAACGGGCATTCAAATATTTACGGATTTTGGCATCCTCAACGATTTTATCGCCATAGTTTTTGCCGCCATACCAATTTGAATCCCATCCACGAATAATACCTAAACGGTTTGAAATCGGATTAATTTTTTGTCCCATCTGGCTATTAATTTTTAGTATCTAAATTATCAACAATAATAGTGACATGGTTCGAACGCTTTAAGATACGGTGTCCACGACCTTGAGGTGCGGGACGTAATCTTTTTAAGGCGCGACCAGCGTCGACAAATATCTCTTTTACTACGAGGTTTGCATCTTCAATGCGTTCTCCTTCGTTTTTTGCTGCCCAGTTCGCAATGGCCGAACGCAGGAGCTTTTCTACACCACGTGAGGCTTCTTTAGACGAAAAGCGTAATACATCGAGGGCTTTATTTACATCCATACCCCGAACCATATCGGCCACTAAACGCATTTTGCGTGGTGAAGTGGGAACATTGTTCAGTTTGGCTATAGCCACCTGTTTACGGGCTTCCGCTCTTTTTTCTGCTGCTATGCTTTTTCTTTTACCCATAATTGACTTTTTTTTCTAAATTCTCAATAGAGCGCCTTAACGTTTCTTTTTCTTATCAGCGCCATGACCCCTGTATGTACGGGTTGGTGAGAACTCCCCTAATTTATGGCCTACCATATTCTCGGTTACATAAACCGGGATAAATTTGTTACCATTGTGAACAGCAATAGTGTGTCCTACATAGTCGGGAGAAATCATCGATGCCCTAGCCCATGTTTTTACCACGGTCTTTTTACCTGCTTCGTTTAAGCTCGCTACTTTGCTATCGAGCTTAATATCGATAAAGGGTCCTTTTTTAAGTGATCTACTCATATCCGATTAATTATTTTTTTCTTCTTTCAATAATATATTTATTAGAAGCTTTCTTTTTGCTACGGGTTTTATAACCTTTAGCTAAAAGACCTTTACGCGAACGTGGATGTCCACCAGAAGAACGACCTTCTCCACCACCCATCGGGTGATCTACAGGGTTCATAACAACACCACGTACTCTTGGACGACGACCCAGCCAACGCGAACGTCCTGCTTTTCCGCTTCTTTCGAGTGAGTGATCACTGTTACCAACACTACCAACGGTAGCTTTGCAGGTAGTGAGAATCATACGTGTTTCGCCTGAAGGCAATTTGATAATCGCATACTTTCCATCACGGGAAGTCAACTGAGCATATGCACCTGCAGAGCGAGCCATTACAGCACCCTGACCAGGACGCAATTCAATGTTGTGAATGATGGTACCAAGCGGCATATTGCCTAAAATTAATGCATTTCCAATTTCAGGAGCAGCATCAGCACCAGATACAACCTTCTGACCTACTTTGAGGCCATTGGGAGCGATGATGTATCTTTTTTCACCATCAGCATAAAACAACAAAGCCACACGAGCCGAACGATTCGGATCGTATTCAATACTGTGTACTGTTGCAGGAACACCGTCTTTGTCCCTTTTGAAATCGATTACTCTTATTTTTCTCTTATGACCGCCACCGATGTAACGCATGGTCATTTTGCCTTCGTTATTACGGCCACCGGAATTTTTATTTATTCCTACCACAAGAGACTTTTCTGGTACACTCTTAGTAATCGTTTCGAATGTGCCAATAACTTTGTGACGTTGCCCCGGTGTTGTGGGCTTTAACTTTCTAACTGCCATTGTTTAATCAGATATTGCTGTAAAAATCAATAGTATCACCTTCTTTCAATGTAACGATTGCCTTTTTAGTGGCATTGGTACGACCTGAAATGAAACCGGCTTTGGTATAGCGACTTTTTGCTTTACCATTGTGGTTCAATGTATTAACATCAGTAACGGTTACATCATACAAGCTTTCAATAGCTTGTTTAATCTCAATTTTGTTTGCTCCAGTGTTAACTTGAAAAGCGAAACGATTGAGCTTTTCGCCCATCGCTGTCATCTTTTCTGTAACAATTGGTTTTATTACAATTCCCATTTTTAACCTTATTAAGCGTTAAACATTTTGCCAATTTCTGCTGCCGATTTCTCGGTTAACACAAGACAATTACAATTAAGAATTCCGTAAGTATTTATGTCAGAAACATTTACAACGGATGTTCTCTGCAAATTGCGAGCCGACAAATATACATTATTATTTTGTTCTGCCAAAACCACAAGTGACTTTTTATCAGCTACTTTCAAATTCTTTTGCATTGCAACAAAATCTTTGGTTTTTGGCATGTCAAAATTGAAATCTTCAACTACTACGATTTGGTTTTTCTGAGCTTTATAGGTTAAAGCAGAAATACGTGCCAATCGTTTAAGTTTTTTATTCAGTTTGAAGTGATAATCGCGTGGTTGTGGACCAAAAACACGACCGCCACCACGAAATACCGGTGATTTAATGCTTCCTGCACGTGCACCCCCCGTACCTTTTTGCTTTTTAAGCTTACGAGTACTTCCACTTACTTCGTTACGTTCCTTCGATTTCGCAGTGCCTTGACGTTGATTTGCAAGATACTGTTTTACATCGAGATAAATTGCATGATCGTTTGGTTGAATTCCAAATACATCATCGGCCAATACCACTTTACGTCCGGTATCTTCACCTTTTAAATTAAATACACTTAGTTCCATTATTGCTCGATGATTACAAGTGAACCTTTTGCTCCTGGCAACGAACCTTTTACAATAATAAGGTTTTGCTCTGGAATTACTTTTAACACACGAAGGTTTTTAATCGTTACATTATCACCCCCCATACGTCCCGCCATACGCATTCCTTTAAATACACGTGAAGGGAACGAAGACGCACCAATAGAACCTGGTGCACGGTTACGATTGTGCTGACCATGAGTGTTCTGACCTACACCACCAAATCCATGGCGACGTACAACACCCTGAAAACCTTTACCTTTAGAAACACCTGTAACATCCACAACTACATCTTCCGCAATAATGTCGGCAGTAATCGTTTCGCCCAAGGCTAAAACGTTTTTGAAGCTTTTGAACTCTACGTACTTTCTTTTTGGCGTAGTGCCGGCCTTCTGTGCATGACCTACCTCTGGTTTTGTAGCGTTTTTCTCTTTTTTATCGAGAAAACCCAACTGAACGGCGTTGTAGCCATCAGTTTCTACAGTTTTAACCTGAGTAACGACACAGGGGCCAGCTTCGATTACAGTGCATGGAATACTTTTTCCCTCGGCACTGAAAACGGAAGTCATTCCGATTTTCTTTCCAATTAATCCTGGCATGTTCTTACTTTTTTTTAAATCACACTTTAATTTCAACTTCAACACCACTTGGCAACTCTAACTTCATAAGAGCATCAATCGTTTTTGCGGTTGAACTATAAATGTCGATAAGACGTTTGTAAGAGCTCAACTGGAACTGCTCACGCGATTTCTTATTAACAAATGTAGAACGCAAAACTGTGTAGATCTTATCGTGAGTTGGAAGTGGAATTGGCCCACTTACTACTGCACCGGTGGTTTTAACAGTCTTCACGATTTTTTCGGCTGATTTATCAACCAAATTGTGATCGTAAGACTTCAGTTTGATGCGAATTCTTTGATTCATGATTATTTATACTATAATAACTCTACTTTTCCTTTAACTTCTGCAAGTACTGTTTTTGCAATACTTGGCGAAACCATTTCGTAATGCGAGAACTCCATGCTTGAAGTAGCGCGTCCTGATGAAATGGTACGGAGAGAAGTCACATAACCGAACATTTCGGCAAGTGGAACTTTTGCTTTTACAACACGAGCACCAGAACGGTTCGAATCCATGCCTTCAACTTGCCCGCGACGTTTGTTAAGGTCACCAATAATATCACCCATATATTCTTCGGGTGTAACTACTTCCATTTTCATAATTGGCTCAAGAAGCGTAGGCTTTGCTTTAGAACAAGCATTTTTAAATGCCTGAATTGCACAAATCTCGAACGACAACTGGTCAGAGTCAACGGGGTGGAATGAACCATCACTAAGTACAACTTTCAGATTATCCAATGCCCATCCGGCTAATACGCCATTACGCATAGCAGTCTGAAAACCTTTCTGGATGGATGGAATAAATTCTTTTGGAATATTTCCACCTTTAACAACGTCTACAAATTGGAAGTCTCCTTCAAATTCCGGATCTTTTGGCCCTACACTTACATGTATATCTGCAAATTTACCTCTACCACCAGTTTGTTTCTTGTAAACTTCGCGAAGCTCAACAGTTTTAGTAATAGCTTCTTTATAAGCAACCTGTGGACGACCTTGGTTACATTCTACCTTGAACTCACGACGCAAACGGTCGATGATAATTTCGAGGTGAAGCTCACCCATACCACGAATAATGGTCTGACCTGAATCAGGATCGGTATTTACGCGGAATGTTGGGTCTTCTTCGGCCAGTTTAGACAAACCAATACCTAATTTATCGAGATCTTTCTGCGATTTTGGTTCAACAGAAATACCAATAACCGGTTCGGGAAAGTCCATCGATTCCAACTTAATGACATTACCTTCTGAACATAATGTATCGCCAGTTCGAATATCTTTAAACCCAACGCCGGCACCAATATCACCGGCACCAATTACTTCCATTGGATTACGGTTGTTCGAGTGCATTTGAAACAATCGGGAAATACGCTCTTTGTTTCCTGTGCGGCTGTTTATTACATATGAACCAGCTTCCATTTTTCCGGCATACACTCTAAAGAAACACAAACGGCCCACATAAGGGTCGGTTGCAATTTTAAATGCTAATGCAGTTAGTGGTTCGCTATCATCGGGTTGACGAACAACTTCCTTCTCAGGATCATTGACATCATGTCCAACAGCAATACCATTATCGAGTGGACTTGGCAAATAAGCACAAACACAATCGAGCAGGCGTTGTACACCTTTATTTTTGAATGCTGAACCACAAAGCATTGGTGTAATCGACATTGCCACAGTGGCTTTGCGAATTACTGCTTTAAGTTCTTCAACACCAATTGAATCCGGATCTTCAAAAAATCTTTCGAGCAATGCATCATCGTGTTCGGCAACTGCTTCAATCAATTTTTCGCGATATTCAGCAGCGGTTTCAACGAGATCGGCAGGAATTTCATGCTCTTCGAAACGAAGACCATTGTCACCATCCTCAAACCAGAGAATTGCTTTATTTATAATTAAATCAACTACACCACGGAAGGTTTCTTCTGCGCCTATTGGTATTTGAAGTGGAACAGGATTTGCACCCAAAACCTCTTTAACCTGACGCACAACTTCAAAGAAGTCTGCACCGGAGCGGTCCATTTTGTTTACAAAACCAATACGTGGCACGTTATATTTGTCAGCTTGTCTCCAAACCGTTTCAGACTGAGGTTCAACCCCACCAACTGCACAAAAAAGAGCAACAGCACCATCCAGAATACGCAACGAACGTTCTACTTCTACGGTAAAGTCAACGTGTCCGGGGGTATCAATAATGTTAATTTTATGCTCCTGATCCTGATATTTCCAGAAACAAGTCGTAGCTGCAGAAGTAATGGTAATCCCACGTTCCTGCTCCTGCTCCATCCAGTCCATGGTTGCAGCACCATCGTGTACTTCACCAATCTTATGAGTAAGACCGGTATAATACAAAATACGCTCGGAAGTTGTTGTTTTTCCGGCGTCGATGTGAGCCATGATGCCAATGTTTCTGGTAAACTGTAATTTTGAATTTGCCATGATTTTAAAAATTTTGTTTCAAAAACTCAAATTGATGGGTTAGAAACGGAAATGTGCAAAAGCACGGTTAGCCTCAGCCATACGGTGAGTATCTTCTTTCTTTTTATACGCACCACCTTCCTGATTGAACGCTGCTACAATCTCTGCACCGAGTTTATCGGCCATAGATTTTCCACTCCTCTTTTTTGCAAAAAGAATCATGTTTTTAATTGAAATAGAAACTTTACGATCGGGACGGATTTCGGTTGGAACCTGGAATGTGGCACCACCTACGCGACGACTTTTTACCTCTACATGAGGTGTAATGTTATCAAGAGCTTGTTTCCAAACTTCGAGTACAGGTTTTTCACTGTTTGCAGTTTTGGCTGCTACAATGTCGAGTGCATCATAAAATACACGATAAGCAGTACTTTTTTTACCGCTTTCCATAAGGTTATTTACAAACCTTGTTACCAATGAATCATTGAATACCGGATCCGGTAGCAAGATTCGCTTTTTTGGTTTTGACTTCCTCATTTTAAACTACTTTTTGGTTGCCTTAGTAAGTCTTCAATGGCTACGCTAAGCCATTTACTCAACCTGATTTATTGGCAAAATTTTTAATTACTTCTTTTTACCTTTAACTGGAGCTGCCGGAGCTGCACCTGGTTTAGGCCTCTTGGCGCCATATTTCGAACGACGTTGTTTACGACCGTTAACGCCTGCTGCATCTAAAGTACCACGAACAAGGTGATAACGTACACCCGGAAGGTCTTTTACCCTACCACCGCGAACAAGCACGATTGAGTGTTCCTGAAGATTGTGTCCTTCGCCGGGAATATACGCATTAACCTCTTTTCCATTCGTTAAACGTACCCTAGCCACTTTACGCATTGCAGAGTTTGGTTTTTTTGGCGTTGTAGTGTACACCCTTACACAAACACCCCTGCGCTGCGGACAAGCGTTAAGTGCCGGAGCTTTACTTTTGTCTTCGATGCTCAAGCGACCTTTACGCACTAACTGCTGAATTGTTGGCATATATCTCTATTCTTTAATAATTTGGTGTTATACAAATTGGGCTGCAAAGGTAATTCCTTTTTTTTACAAAACAAACAGTAATTCAATCATTTTTGCCAATTATATTTTTAAGTGTGCGTTGAACCAAATTTAAAAAACTTCATTCAATTAATTAAATTCAATCAAAGCCCGCGTTCCTTTTTGTATAAATCGACCATTTGATAAGGAATTAAAACGACTAAAGACACTTGATTTTTCACTTTCAATAGATCGTTCGATTTTAGATGTTCAATGTTCAAAAAAATTAACCGGCGCAGATACTGTAATTTATAAAAATCCATGTTTATATGTAATATTCTTAATATCATGTTATTATAAAATTTTAACGACCTATTGCACATAAAAAGAGACCATAAAATCTCAACAATCTCCAAAATGGCTCACTTTAGGAATAAAATTTGATGGTCCGAGTACTAAAATATTTTGTCTCATTCGATAGTTTAATTGAATTAAAGAAGATAAAGTTTTGAAAACAGTGGTAAAGAAATTAAATTTGCAATTCTAAAATTATAACAGACATGAAATTCAGCGGATTATTTATTGGCTTAGGCTTAGTCGTATCGGCCTCAGCACAAACATACACCGAATACAAAACTAAAGGTGAATTGGCAATGCACGATGGAGATAATGTAACTGCATTAAGGAATTTCCAAAAAGCAATTGAATTAGATAGCACCAAAGAGGGTAATGCACTGATTTATTCGTATGCAGGACTATGTGCAAAAAACCTAAACTTACCCGATGAAACCCGCAAATACATGCAGGCGAGTGTAGACCGGGGCATTATGGAGCCCATTGTATATTCAATTCTCGTAGATGTTTGCCGGGATCAAAAGGATTTGACCTGTCAGGAAAATACACTTAAGAAGGCGATTACAATTTTCCCATTAAACGCCATTGAATATCAAAAGAAGCTCGCGTATGTTTATAACAACAGCAAAAACTACATGGCTCTGGAAAAGTTAGGCAAAGAAATTACCAAAGCAGACAGTACCGATGAAAAGATGCTTGAACTGTATGGTGTGGCACTTCAGAAGCAGAACAAGTCTGCTGAAGCCATAAAAACATTCGAAAATCTCCTATCTATATCGCCCGATAATTTTAATGCCAATATGATAGTTGGCGGCTACTATTATCAAACAGGTTCAGCCAAAATAGATAAAGAAAAAGCATCGTACGACAAACTTAAAAATCCGGACCGAGTTATTTGGTCAAAATTCAACAAAAGTACCATTGCAATTATTAACGACTATTACCCAAAAGCTGCCAAATACTTAGAAAAAGCATACGAGCAAAAAGCGGATGAAAATGTAAAAAAGATGCTTTTTGCGATTTATACAAAAATGAATGAAAGGGAAAAAGCGAAAAAATACGAATAAAAACAAATTGTATAAGATGAAAGCGAAAAACTTATTGGGTCTTGTAGTTATTGCAGCAATAACCATTACCGGATGTAAAGGTAAAACAAGCGAAGGCGAAAAAACGGGTTCAGCAACCGAATCAACCGGCGACAGTAATACGCCATCTTCACCTTCAGACACAGTGCGTATTATTAAAGACTACTACGGCAACGACAACAAAAACATTTGGCACGAAAAGAGGGCAACCTGGTCTACCAGTGCATCCAATGGAAAAGGTGGTTGGGTACTCAATGGTATTACCAAAGAGTATTATCAGTCGCCGGCAAATACATTGGCATCTGAAGCAACATATGTAAATGGTAAGCGCGAAGGCCTCACGACCAAATACTATCCATCGGGGAAAAAATATATTGTGTGGAACTATGTAGCAGGAAGAATAGATGGCATAGTAACCAAATATTACGAGAACGGCAAAGTTCAATCAGAAACACCATATAAAAATGGACTCTTGGGAACCGGCACAAAAGAATATTCTTCGGAAGGAACCGAACTCACGATGCCCGAATTGGTGGTTTCGGCCAAAGACGACCGTATTGCGAAAGGTCAATACACAATTATTGCCCGCTTGGTTAAAGGTGGACAAAATGTTGGCGGAAAGGTCGAATTTAAAGAGGGTATGCTTATCGAAGGAAAATATACCCATCCAAATCTAAAAACAATGAAAAAGAATCCTGACGGTTCTGCGTCAATTTTATATTACGAGTCAACCGGTTTTCCTGAATACGTTAATGTTGTAGCTGAATATACAACTTCAAAAGGAACATCAGTATTATTCTCAAAACCATTTACTGTAAAGTAATTTCAAAAAAACATTGCGTAAAAAAGGCGGTTCAGAATTGAACCGCCTTTTTTATGTATCACCATTTTTACTATGGATTCTTCTTTTCTACATTTGTTAGTATGTGCCCCATTCGGTCTCTTTTTGTCTGCATATACTTGTAGTTAAAACGATTAGGTGCAATTTCAAGTGGTACATTTTCAGAAATTTCAAGTCCAAAACCTGATAATCCGATTCTCTTAACCGGATTATTGGTCATTAGTTTCATCTTTTTCACGCCAAGACTTCGCAGAATTTGAGCACCAACACCATAATCACGCTCATCAGCGTTAAATCCCAAATGCACATTAGCATCAACGGTATCAAGCCCTTGCTCTTGTAATTTATAGGCTTTCATTTTATTCATCAAACCAATACCACGACCTTCCTGATTCATATAAACGACCACACCACGACCTTCTTTTTCTATTAATTGCATTGCTTTATGAAGCTGTTCGCCGCACTCGCAACGCATAGAACCAAAAATATCACCGGTCATACAACTTGAATGAACCCGTACCAATACAGAATCATCATCCATCCATTCTCCTTTAATCAAGGCCACATGTTCTTGCCCATTAGACAATTGCAAAAATGGAATAAGCCGGAATGAACCATAAGCTGTGGGCAGTTGAACTTCCTCTCCACGTTCAATCAGGCTTTCATTTTTTAAACGATATTCAATTAAATCCTTTATGGTTACAATTTTACAATCAAATCGTTTAGATACTTCAATAAGTTCGGGCAAACGCGCCATCGTACCATCTTCGTTCATAATCTCGACCAATACTCCAGAAGGATACAGACCTGCCAAACGTGCAAGGTCGAGTGCAGCTTCGGTATGACCGGCCCTGCGAAGTACGCCACGATTTTTTGCCCTCAGAGGGAAAATATGTCCGGGGCGACCTAATACCTCCGGAGACGTATCTTTATTTACCAACGCCAAAATAGTTTTTGCCCGGTCCGATGCTGATATCCCAGTAGTACAACCATCTCCAATTAAATCTACTGAAACAGTAAACGAGGTAGAATTGACAGCGGTACTCTGACCAACCATTAAATCCAGTTCCAACTCTTCACAACGTTCTTCGGATAAGGAAACACAAATCAACCCACGACCATGAGTAGCCATAAAATTGATAATTTCTGGTGTAATCTTCTCAGAAGCACAGATAAAGTCTCCCTCATTCTCACGATCTTCATCGTCTACAACAATTATTAATTTACCGTTTTTTATGTCTTCAATAGCCTCTTCTATGCTATTTATCGTAAACTGCTCAGCCATCTTTCAATATTTTTTACGAAATATGTATTCAAATTTAAAATTAATTCCTCTTTGTGTTCCTTACAAAACTAAATACCGAACTTATCCTTTTCAGAAACAACTTATAGGCTTCGGGATTTAACAGTGCCGAATCGTGGGTTGCTTTATAAGTTATAAAAACACCAATCGGAAACAGGATAATAGAACTTAACCACACCCCTACTCTCACATCCGAAATGCCCTCAAGGGCCATATGTCTGCCAATATTATCGGTAATGTAATATAGTATAAAGAACAAAACTGCAACGACCACGGGAAGACCAAAACCGCCACGCCTGATTATAGATCCTAAAGGTGCGCCTATAAAAAAGAATAGCAGGCAGGCCAACGAAAGGGTAAACTTCTTATGCCATTCAAGCGTAGCCCTACGCAGTTGCGAATCTACAAATTTCGAACCTTCAATCCGCTGTTCAACCAAAGTCTTTACATCGCGTACTCTGGCTATTGCTAATGAAATTAACCGATTCTGCTCCTCTCTTGTAAGCGAAGGCAGAATTCTTTCGGGTTTAATATCATTGTACGAACCCATTAAATTCACCATTGAAGTATCTGTTTCTCTTGTAATAAGATTTCGAGAAATTTGTTCTCTGAACACAGTCTGACCTCCGGCTACTTCTTTCCTTAACGAATCAATAGCCAGATTTAGTTCAGTAACATTCTTTGTATCTGAACTATTGCTAAATATTTTATCGTCACTTCGCGAAATACCAGTATTCATATCCAGTATTACAATCTGTTGTTTAAATGAATCGCGACGAAAAGGCTTTTCAGCATAATTTCTACCTTCCTGATTACGCATTTCGGAATAAGAATATCCATGATACAATGTTAGAATCATTGCAGCCTTATTGGCCGTACTTACCAAGTTTCCCGAATCGGCCGTAATAATGCCCGCTTTGGTGTCATAACTACGATGATCGTAAATAATAACGCCATACAGATTATTATTCAAATCATTTTTTCGTTCAACTTTTATGGTATAATTTGGAATCTCACTTACAAAAACTTTCTCTTTAAGAAAAAATTCAGGGTTTGTTTGTGTAATGTCATGCATTAACGTTTTTAACCTTAACATCGCTACCGGGGCAATTCGATCGTTATAATAAAACGAAAAGGCCGAAAAACCTAAAATTAAAACAATCAATGGGCGCATCAGCTTTACGATTGAAACGCCCGCTGCTTTTACTGCAAGTAACTCAAATCGTTCGCCCATATTACCAAAGGTCATAATGGCAGCAAGAAGCACCGACAATGGCAATGCCATCGACAATAAACTTGCAGCACTGAGTATAAAAAACTCAAATATTACACTCATTGGCAATCCCTTACCCACTAATCGATCGATGTATTTCCAAAGAAAATTCATCATCAAAACAAATAACGATACAAAGAATGTCGCAAATAAAGGACCGAAAAAAAGTTTTAAGACATACAAATAGAGTCGCTTCATCAATAAAACGATTGTTACGGCAGCAAAAATAATCTTTTTAAATGGAATTACAGGACAAAATCGTTCTTGTGAAGCGCGAACCAATATGCTTTTAGCACATTTAAACTAAAATCCAAGAACTTGTTTAAGTTTTAAAATTTGGGTATCCCACAATTCTCTGGTCTCCTCCTCCTCGTCGGGTGCGACTAAATCGGTAATTACAAGGGCCACCTCATTTGTAAGTTCATCCACAACGATTTTGAATTCGAAATAGCCCAAATCTGCAACATCCCTCTTCCACCTGAACCTTATAAATAAATTGCTGCGTTTAGAAATGACCTCTGCCAACTCCTCCGAACCATCCCAATAAAAGTGGAAGACATTACCCCTTACATTCACATCATCGGCAAACCATTCCGATAACCCCCCCGGCGTACTTAAAAAAGGATATAAGACCGATGGACTCGTCTTTACCACGTATTCGCAAACAACTTTTTTGAGTTCAGACATATATCGTATTTTATATTAGGGGGCAAAATATATATTTTTTACATCCTTTCAAAATCAATCGATCGTTAGATTTTCGACGTTCGACGTTCGACAAAATTTAAGAGGCTCATATACAGTTATTTACAAATATTCACACAATGATGTAATGTTCTTAAAATCAATGTATTATAAAAGTTTAACGAACTATTAAAATAAAAGTATCAATCATCTCATTTTAAACATTGCCACAAAACATACAAATCACAACATCAAAAATCTATTAATACTCACACAATTATTAAAACTGTTCTTTAACTATGTTGGTAAACAATGTTTTTAAATAGCATAAATAATTCGTTAAATAATTGTGAAACAGCAAAAAAACAGATAATTTTCGCAAAGTCATACCATTTCATTTAGTATTCATCTAATACAATACTTCCATGAAAGTATATCAAGGAAACGAGATTAAAAACTTCGCCTTAGTTGGGAACTCGGGCGCTGGAAAAACCACCCTTGCAGAAGCCATGCTGTTTGAGGGTGGGGTGATCAATCGTAGAGGCACAGTGGATAACCAAAACACCGTATCGGACTACTTTCCGGTTGAACACGAATACGGTTACTCTGTTTTTAGTACTGTACTTTACACCGAATGGCTGGGTAAAAAACTCAACTTTATCGATTGCCCGGGTTCCGATGATTTTATCGGGGGAGCCGTTGGAGCACTTCAGGTAACCGATACAGCATTAATGGTAATCAATGCGCAATCGGGAGCAGAAGTTGGCAGTGAAAATATTTTCAGGCACACACAAGAGTTTAGCAAGCCCGTTATTTTTGTTTTGAACCAATTAGATCATGAAAAGGCCGATTACGATGTCTCTTTAGAATCGTTAAGAACTTCGTTCGGAAACAAGGTGGTTCAAATACAATACCCAATTACCACTGGTTCGGGATTTAATGCCCTAATCGATGTATTAAAGATGAAACTCTATAAATGGCCGGAAACGGGCGGAGCACCTGAAATTTTAGAAATTCCGGACAATGAAAAAGAAAAAGCAGAAGAACTACACAATATTTTGGTAGAAGCAGCAGCAGAAAATGATGAACAGCTATTAGAATTGTATCTCGAAGAGGGTTCACTCACCGAAGACCAGATGCGCGAAGGGATACACAAAGGGCTAATTCATAGAGATTTATTTCCTGTATTTTGCGTCTCCGCAAAAAAATCGATGGGCATAAGACGCCTAATGGAATTTTTAGGCAACGTTGTGCCATTTGTGTCAGAAATGCCGACACCTACTACCGAAGATGGCACCAAAATACCATGTGAAACAAATGCCAGCACCATACTTTTTGTTTTTAAAACCTCGGTTGAACCTCACCTTGGCGAAGTTAACTACTTTAAGGTTCTTTCAGGAAAAATTAAAGAGGGCGATGATTTGTACAATGTAAACAGGGGTTCCAAAGAACGGTTGTCGGCCATATATTGTGTTGCAGGTCAGAACCGAACCAAGGTATCGGAAATGGTAGCTGGAGATATTGGTGCAACGGTAAAACTTAAGGAAACAAAAACCAACCACACCCTGGGAAGCAAAGGCTTTGATAAAATAATGCCACCACTACGGTATCCTAATTCGAAATACCGTACGGCCATAAAGTCCGTTAATGAATCGGACGATGAAAAATTAGGAGAGGCTCTTAACAGAATGCACGAAGAAGATCCTACATGGATTATCGAATATTCGAAAGAATTGAAACAGATTTTGGTAAACGGTCAAGGTGAATTTCATCTTCGCACACTTAAATGGAGACTTGAACACAATGAAAAATTAATGGTAAATTTCATTGAACCCAAAATCCCGTACAGAGAAACAATTACAAAAATTGCCCATGCAGATTATCGACACAAAAAACAATCGGGCGGAGCAGGTCAGTTTGGTGAGGTACATATGATAATTGAGCCGTATTATGAAGGAATGCCAATTACCGAAATGTACAAATTTGACGGGCAGGAGCATAAAATTTCGGTTCGCGACACTGAAGAGTTTCCACTTTCGTGGGGAGGTAAGTTAGTCTTTATTAACAGTATTGTGGGCGGAGCAATAGAAGCTCGCTTTCTTCCTGCGATTATGAAGGGAATAATGGAAAAAATGGAAGAAGGCCCATTAACAGGGTCCTATGCACGCGACATAAGGGTGATTGTATATGATGGGAAAATGCATCCGGTAGACTCCAACGAAATATCCTTCCGACTTGCTGGAAGAAATGCTTTCAGCAAAGCCTTTAAAGAAGCCGGGCCCAAACTTCTTGAACCGGTATATGATGTATCGGTATGGTGTCCGAGCGAAAAAATGGGCGACATCATGAGTGATTTACAGGGCAGAAGAGCGATGATTATGGGAATGGAAAGCGAGAAAGGGTTCGAAAAAATTTCGGCAAAAGTTCCGCTAAAAGAGATGCACGGTTACTCCACTGCATTGAGTTCAATTTCGGGAGGAAGAGCCAGATACGAAATGAAATCGTCCGGCTATGAAAAAGTTCCGCCAGAAATACAGGATCAGTTGTTGAAAGCCTATGAGGCCACACAAAAAGAAGAGTAATTGCGATGATTTAGAAAAAACGACGCTCCGATGACTACATCGGAGCGTTTCTGTTAATAATTGCAAACTAAAACACAGCACAACAATATAAAAGGATTGGCAAAGTTGTATTTTAATATTAAATATTACTTTTGCAAACATGAAATTGGCGAAAAGAATTGATTTTGGCTTAATTACAAAGTATTTTACCACAGTATTAATTATGCTTATTACCAGTGGTATTTGTGCTTTAGCACAATACAAATTCGAATTTGGCGGATATGTTGGCGGATCATCATATTTGGGTGATGCCAATGCTACAAAGCTATTTGCTGAGCCACAATCGGCCATCGGAGGCTTGGTGAAATACAACTTTACACCAAGATACGCGATGAAACTTCAGATAATGGGAACCTCCGTTTCCGGAAACAGTTCCGGGCAAAAGTATCAATGGCCAAACTACACGGATATAACATTTAATAGCAGCTTTTTTGAAAGCTCCCTTACAGGTGAGTACAATTTTTTTCCGTTTACCACCGAAAAGATTAACTTTGCATCCCGTTTGTCGCCATACGTGTTTGCAGGTATTGGATTTGATTATTTTCAAACAGGCAGATCTGATTTTGCTTTGATGGTTCCATTTGGAATAGGTATAAAGTACAAACTGTTTGATCGTTTAACAATTGGTGCAGATATGGGCATGCGAAAATTGTTTTCGGATGATTTGGAGTACACCGGAGATAGTGAACTACTTACCAATCCGTTAGGTTTAAACAGTTCGAAAATGGTTAATAACGACTATTATACTACATTCGGATTTTTTGTAACCTTTAGTCTTTTTAAACGTGAATGGGATTGTGTAGAGAAAAAAATCAGCCTATAAAAACTGATTAATGTCGCATATAGAACAAATAAACAAAGAGAAGCTACCACAGCATGTGGCTATCATAATGGATGGGAATGGACGATGGGCTCAGGAAAGAGGGTTTTATCGTGTAATTGGTCATCAGCACGGCGTTGAATCGGTACGTGAAGTTACTGAAGCAGCTACTGAACTGGGGATTAAATACCTGACACTTTATGCCTTTTCGACTGAGAATTGGAATCGACCCGAAGCAGAAATTAATGCGCTTATGGAGATTCTGGTTGATGCCATAGAAAACGAAACGAAGACCTTAATGAATAACAACATTAAGCTTCTGACTATTGGAAATATTAGTCAACTGCCCGAAAAAGTTCGACAAAAATTAATGTCCTGTATCGAAAGAACGGCGAATAATACCGGTTTAGCACTGGTTTTAGCGTTGAGTTATAGTGCCCGATGGGAAATAATAGATGCAGTAAAGAAGATTTCGGCTGATGTTAGTTCTGGTAAAATATCGGACAATGAGATTACAGACGATCTGTTTTCATCCTATCTCACTACCGCCTTTATACCCGATCCTGAACTTATTATTCGTACCAGTGGAGAACAGCGAATAAGCAACTTTTTGCTTTGGCAAATTGCTTACTCCGAATTTTATTTTACGCAACAACACTGGCCTGAATTCAGAAAAGAGAGTTTTTACGAAGCCATTGTGGCTTTTCAGAACAGAGAACGCAGATTTGGAAAAATAAGTGAACAAATACAACAAGTATAACAACCCCATTATGGTTAAAAAATTTCACCTGATATTTTTATTAGTCACCACAGTATTTTGCATTTCTAAGGCACAAGATGGTTCAGCACAAAAAAATATCGCCCCCGAAATATATTATTCATCGCCTAAACAATATACCATTGGCGGAATTAAAGTCGAAGGGATTAAACACTACGAAGAGAATCTGCTTATTAACCTTTCGGGTTTATCAGTAGGGCAAGAGATTCAAATACCGGGTGATGAGATTACAGAAGCGGTAAAAAAGTACTGGAAACATGGGTTGTTTTCGGATGTTTCGATTGTGGCTGATAGCATCTCGGGGAGTACAGTTTTTATAAAAATAGAATTACAAGAACGTCCAAGGCTCGACAATATTTATTACCACGGATTAAAAAAATCGGAAATTTCTGATCTTGAGGCAAAAATACAAATGATTAAAGGGTCGCAGGTTACGCCAAATTTAATTAACAATACCGAAAAAGTTATAAAGGCACACTTTGTTGACAAAGGATTTACCAATGTGGTAGTAAAAGTAGCTCAGAAGGATGAATTAAATAAAGAAAACAGTGTTGCGGTAGATATTTATGTAGATAAAAAACAAAAGGTTAAAGTAGCTAATCTCATTATTACAGGCAATAAACACTTGTCGTACAACAAAATAAACAGTACGATGAAAAAGACCAACGCAAAAGGTGAGCTTTTAAATTTCTTCAGAACCAAAAAGTATATAAAGGATAAATATGAAGAAGATAAAGCAGCATTGATAGACAAATATAATGAGCTTGGTTACAGAGATGCCGTAATTTTATCGGACAGCGTAGTTAAAGGGAAGGATGAAAACACCGTTGATGTATACCTTAGTCTATCGGAAGGAGATAAATACCATATCAGGAATATATCCTGGGTTGGAAATGTAAAATACACGACACCCGAATTACAGCATTCGTTACGAATAAACAAAGGTGATGTTTACAATCAAAAGATGCTAAACGACAGACTAACCAACGACGAAGATGCTGTAAGCAATTTATACCTGGACAATGGGTATCTTTTTTTCAGATTGGTTCCGGTTGAAGTCGTTGCCGAAAATGACTCAATTGACCTTGAAATGCGTATTGTCGAAGGGCCTCAAGCAACAATAAATCAAGTAATTATTGAAGGTAATACCCGAACAAACGAGCAAGTAGTACGCAGAGAATTACGTACCAAACCGGGTGATTTATTCAGTAAAGCCGAATTGATACGGTCTGTGAGAGAGTTGGCAAATTTAAATCATTTTAACCCCGAAAAAATCAATCCGGTTCCAAAACCAAATCCCGAAGATGGCACTGTGGATATTGTGTATGGTCTGGAGGAAAAGCCAACCGACCAGCTCGAACTTTCAGGAGGCTGGGGTGCAGGTATGTTTGTTGGAACTATCGGGTTGTCGTTTAATAATTTTTCGTTGCGCAATATTTTGGATAAAAGTTCATATAGTCCGCTGCCACAAGGCGACGGACAGTCGCTCAGCATTAGGGCTCAAAGTAATGGTTCGTTTTACAAGTCGTTCAGTTTTTCTTTTAGCGATCCATGGTTAGGCGGGAAAAGGCCAAACAGTTTTTCGCTTTCGGTTTACCGTTCTATACAAACCGGGGTGAGTCAAAATTCGAATTATAGCAATCCATACGGTTATGGCAGTTATGGTGGTTATGGTTATGGAGGCTATGGCAGCAGTTATGGAGGCAGTCAGTACGATTACATGTCGTTTTACGATCCAAATCCCGATCAGTACAACAAGGTTTGGGGTGCATCGGTAGGCTTTGGTAAGCGGTTAAGCTGGCCCGACGACTATTTTACGTTGTTCAACGAATTGTCGTACCAACATTACAATCTTCGTAACTGGAATATGTTAGGCTTCCAAACAGGGAAATCGACAATTGTAAGTTTAAGTACCTCGTTGAGTCGCAGTTCGATCGACAATCCGATTTTCACACGTAAAGGTTCAAGTTTCTCATTATCGGTTCAGTTTACGCCCCCTTATTCGTTGTTTTCGAACAAAGATTACGATGGACTGTATGCCAAGTCAATCGATAAGACTTTACCTTCGGCCGATCGGGATATAGCCTTGCAAGATATGTACAAGTTTATCGAGTACCATAAATGGAAATTCAAAGCAGTATCATACACGCCGCTTACACCAAATCAAAAGCTAATATTAATGGCCAGAGCGGAATATGGCTTTTTAGGGGCTTATAACGACAAACTCACCTCTCCTTTTGAAAAGTTCACTTTAGGAGGTGATGGAATGTCGGGATATAGCTTATATGGCACCGAAACCGTTGGCCTAAGAGGCTATAAGAACAACTCGCTAACACCGTACAACAGTACAGGGACTTCGTACGATGGCAACATTTACAATCGGTTAACACTTGAGCTCCACTATCCGATTATGCTCGAAACATCTTCGACCATTTATGCTTTAGGATTTCTGGAGGCGGGTAATGCATGGGCAAGCAGAAAAGACTTCAACCCATTTAATCTTTATCGTTCGGCGGGAATGGGCTTACGTATCTTTTTACCAATGTTTGGTATGATGGGTATTGACTGGGGTTATGGCTTTGATGAAGTAGTTACAAGTCCCGGCTCTAATAAATCGAATTTCCACTTTATTATCGGTCAACAATTCTAGTAATATTTGGCAAGATATTTGCTATAATTAAAAAAAAACATGGCAATGAAACGATTAATTATTTCAACAATTCTGCTGATTTCATCTTTTGGAATTGGCATGGCACAAAAGTATGCATTCATCGATTCGGAATATATTCTGAAGAATGTACCGGCTTATCAGGCTGCGCAAGATCAATTAGATAAAGCTTCGCAGAAGTGGCAGCAAGAGGTGGATTTGATTATGGATGAGGTAAAGAAAATGTATAAAACATATCAAAACGATCTTGTATTTCTATCGGAAGATGCCAAGGTAAAGCGTGAAAACGAAATTGTAGCCAAAGAAAAAGAGGGAATGGAACTTAAGAAGAAATACTTTGGTCCAGAAGGTGAACTGTTTAAAAAACGTGAAAGCTTGGTAAAACCAATTCAAGACGAAGTATTTAATGCAATAAAAGAGATTGCGGATGCCAAAGATTATGTGGCAATTTGGGATAAAGCCCGTAATCAGAGCCTGATTTATGGCAATCCCAAATACGATATTAGCGATGAAGTTTTGGCCAAATTAGGATATTCGAAATAATTACCTAATTTTGGATGGAAAATAAATAGAAATATTACAACAACGATTTATGATTAATAAGATTAAGGTACTTTTTGCTGCTGTAGTAATAGCAGTAGTAACCGGTAACAGTGTTAATGCTCAGCAAACTGTAAAACTCGGACATGTAAATTCGCAGGAAATTCTTCAGGTATTTCCAGACAGAATTAACGCTGAAAAGGCGATGCAAGAGTATGCAAAAAAGCTCGAAACAGAGCAAAAGAGAATGGAAGACGAGTTAAACAAAAAATATCAGGAATATCTGGTACAACGTGATAGTCTTGCCGAATTGGTTAAAGCAACCAAAGAAAAGGATTTGCAAGAATTGCAGCAACGCATTGCTACTTACAGCCAAATTGCACAACAGGATCTTCAGAAGAAAGAAGAAGAGATGATTAAACCAATTATCGAGAAAGTGCAGAAAGCGATTGATGAAGTAGGTAAAGAAAACGGTTTTACTTATATAATGGATGTAGCAAACCGTACGGTGGTATATGTTGGAACCGGCAGCACCGATATTACCAGTTTAGTTAAAAAGAAACTCGGGATGGAATAACAGCCATTCTTTAGTAAAAATATTTGATACAAAATAAGCTTTTTCTCTCCGAAAAAGCTTATTTTTTTTATCTAAACCTTCAACCAGAGCCAGTGGTTAAAAGTTGAAACAATTGGAGGGCAACCTAATTCACAATACATTTATTGGGTTAATATTGAACCATTTGAGGGCAAAGTGTTAGACGTAACAACCAAACTCATAGCCAAAACAAGTGGAAAGACGACAACGGTTCACCCGAAGAAAAAAAAAGGACTCCACAACGTGAAGTCCTCTCTAATAAAAAAATCTTACTTTTTACAATCCTAACTTCTTCTTGAGTTTTTCGGGAATTGCATTTTTATGCACCACAATATTCATAGTTTTGTACCGTGCAAAAGCTTCGGACATATACAAATAACCATCGTATTTATTGTCGGTATTCCACGAATTTTTTACTTTATAGTAAACGGTTCCATTCTGATCTTTATATAAGCCGGTAATATGCATGCCATGGTCGTCGGTAGTTTCATAATTATCGAAAGCAGTCTGCCGCAAATCCTGGGTAATTTCCTTCTCCTTGCGTGGATGATCGAACTTGTAAAACTCACCACTTTTGTCTTTGTTAGGGAGTTTTTCCCATTTAGAACGCTCTGTTCCTTCGAGTGTATTTTCGTCTTCGAGAGGCACAATCGCCAGACCGTTCTTATGAGAAAATCCTTTCTCACTCACATCACCACCCCATGCCACGGTATAGCCGTTGTTAAGGGCATTTTTAAACACCTCCATCAATTCGTCCAAAGGCAGGTTGTACGATGTTTTCCAAAGCCAGTTATCAGGCACTTCAATCATAAAAGATGTATAAAACGGATGGTGCGTAAACGATGTCAGCGATACGTAATCATCGGGGTTCAACCCTACAATTTCCTTTGCAAACGAAAGGGCCGTAAAACGCTTTCCATTGTAAATAAACGACTCCGGAATAACACCAAGATAACTGTTTAAAACAGCACAATAACCGGGATACCAAGCGGTTGAAAGCTTTTTGTTTTTATTGAGTAAAACTGCATCCACATAACCTTTCAGTATTTCATCCAATTCGCCATGGGTATGTTTTTCTTCGCCATAGTTGAGCCCGGAATAAACGTCGTTGGGCATCATGCCGTAATTTTTTAGTACCCACAATGCATCGTGAAAGGCACCACCAGCACCAAAGTTAAGACTGCCATGCATACGCACATATTTTTGCGCTTTTTCTTCGTAACATTTGTGAACCACAAACATTTCCGAAAGGTCTACGGTGGCTTTTCCGGTGCGTAACATTTCGGATTCGAGAAACGAAAGGCTCGAAAAACTCCAACAAGTGCCACTGCGCGCCTGATCTTTTACACTGGTAGTTTCGAGGTTTTTTACTGGCGTAAACACATACGATGTATCTTGTGCATACGTAAAGAAGGAAGCACAAAGAATAAATAAAGCACTTAAATATTTCCGCATATAACTATCATTTTGATTAAAAAACAAAAGAAACGCTTTACAATTGCACAAAATATAACAAATATCATATTTGATATATTTTGAAGCTACGAATGCTAAAATAATTGTTCAATTAGCTGTGAAACGCCTTTAGTAGCCACTTCGGCAATTACTGTTAAGTGGCGTGTACGCATCAAATCGGCCGGCTTCGGATCAACCAGAAACAATGGCGCATCATCGGGCACGTAGTTTAGCAATCCCGCAGCGGGATACACCGCCATCGAAGTGCCTATGATGACGAAGATATCGGCCTGCCGACACAACGGAATTGCATCTTCCATTGCAGGAACCGCCTCGCCAAAGAAGACGATATGCGGCCGCAATTGCGCCCCATGCCTATCCTTTTGCCCCAAATGAACATCGGGATTGTCCGGGTTCACACCATAAACATGCGCTTCGTTTTTCTCAGATCGCACCTTCATTAACTCGCCATGCAGATGCAGCACGTTGGTACTACCGGCTCGCTCGTGCAAATCGTCGACATTTTGGGTTATAATATGGGTGTTAAATTTTTTTTCGAGTTGAACCAACAACCGATGTGCATCGTTGGGTTCGGAATGCAGTAACTGCCTACGCCGCTGATTATAAAATTCGAGTACCATTTTGGGATTTCGGGTCCAACCTTCAACACTACATACATCCATTACATTATGCTCTTCCCACAACCCATCGCTATCGCGGAAAGTGCGAATACCACTTTCGGCACTAATACCTGCACCTGTAAGAATAACCAGATTTTTCAATTTTCTGTTGTTTTTGTTACAAAAATAGTAAATGAACCTGCGGTGGCAAATCGCAAACACGATAATAATGAGAAGGACAAAATAAACTTATTGAAATAGCTTAGAATGTTATATTTTTGCAATTCGAAAAAGAAGACAGGAAATGCATTACAAAAAAATTGCAGACCGAATAAAAATGTTGGTCATTCAACCCGGTAAAGAGTGGGTGAAAATATCGATTGAACCGCGAACAGGGAAAGAGGTTATTAACGAGTTTACCATTCCGCTCATAGGATTATTAACCCTTGCGGCTTTTATTGGCGGTTGGATAAATAGTGACAGCGGTTTGGAGCATGGTTTGAAAACTGTAATACAAGAGGTAACCTGTGCATTTGGCGGCCTTTATATGGCCGGATACTTTATTCATAAAATATTGCCCCAATTTGGGTCGGATGCCGACTACGACAGTGTAATGAAAATGTGCGGATACAGCATCAGCATTTACTATCTTACCCAAGCAATATCGAGTCTTATGCCCGAACTGTTTATTGTTAAAGCCGCTATATTGTATATGGCCTATATTATATGGGAAGCCGTACCGGTTCTGCTAAAAATTGATGAAGATAACCGTATTGGATTTTCGTTTATGGCCTTTTTAGGTCTTGTTTTAAGTCCGTTTTTGATTCAGGTATTGCTTAAAACCATCTTCTTTAAAAACTAAATAGATTATGACAAAATTTTCGAATACCATAAACATCAAAAACAAACGGGCCAGCTTCGACTACGAATTTATCGAAAAATTTCAGGCCGGAATGGTACTCACAGGCACCGAAATAAAATCGTTACGCATGGGCAAAGCGGGTCTTACCGATTCGTACTGTTTTTTTGTGAACCGCGAACTGTGGGTAAAGAGCATCTATATTGGCACCTACGATTGGGGGACATACAACAATCACAACGACCGTCGCGACAGAAAACTACTGCTCACCAAACGCGAATTACGACGATTGGAAAAAAGCATAAAAGATATGGGGTTAACCCTTATTCCGGTACGAATATACACGAACGAAAAAGGATTGGCAAAACTGGAAATAGCCCTTGCCAGAGGCAAAAAAAATTACGACAAACGCGAGAGTATTAAAGAACGCGACGACAAACGCGAAATGGACCGACATATGAAAATGTAGAATATTATCCATGATTTAACTTGGTTACGTTTTCAGAGGCGAAATTGAATTGATTACAGCCAGGCTTCCGCACACCTGCATTACCCCCGGATTCAGAAGAAAATTGCTACGTTATAAAAAAATAAAAATGGTGTTTGTCAACGCAAACAGTAAAAAAACAGCGTAAAACATCCATATAGTCTTTTCTACTTTATGCAATCGTAATTCCTTCTCTTGTTTTAATTCATCCAAAATCTTATCAGGCACACCATTAACATGCGTTTTACTGTTAGATTCCGCATGATTTGAGACAGTGATTGAATGCGCCCTTTCACGAACCTTTTCATGTGAACTTCGAAGTTTTGCCCGGTTTTCTACTAACCGCCTGTTCAGGTCAATTACGTATCCTGCAAAACTCATATTGTAAAATTATAAAGGTTTAATACGATGTGACTGTGGTGTGAATAGGAACCCAAATTTGTTCCTTGCCCTTTAATTCGGGAATCTGAATGCCATTACTTTTCACCCAATCTGCGTTTTAGCTCTTCTATTTCTTTATCCTTTTCGCTTAGTGCTTTTTGATTTTCGCTGATAACTTGCCCCATTTTTGCAATGGAGTCTTTCATGTCTTCGATGCGGCGCTCTTTTTCTTCCAATTCGGCAATAATCTCATCTTCCACATCCATGGTGTTTTGGATGCCTTCATCCAAAATGGC
>QKHT01000291.1 GCA_003249935.1 Bacteroidota bacterium | reverse complement strand
CTTTTATCCCTTCTTTCAACCTTCTTGGTTCGCAAGTATGCAATCCGGAAAGCGATTCTCGATATCCCCAACGATCGGAGCTCGCATACTGTGCCCACACCAAGAGGTGGCGGAATTGCGATTGCTATTGGCGTTGTTGTATCACTCTTTTTGTGCTGGACATATTTTGAGGTGGATAACGGACTTTTGCTTGCCATCGCCACGGGCTTACCCTTAACTGTAATAGGATTTTTGGACGATATGTTTACTTTAACTGCACGGTTACGATTTGCAGTGCAGTTACTTTGTGCCGGGATTGCCGTTTTGCTATTCAGTTACTATTTCGAACTATTCGATAATGTACCATTGTTTCTGGCTTTTGGTGTTATGGCCGGGACGGGTATCGTTTGGTTTATTAATCTATTTAATTTTATCGATGGAATCGATGGGTATCTAGGCTCCGAAGGTGTCATTATATCCTTGTTCTTTTATGTTTTAACAGGTAATCCGTTGCCGCTCTTTGTGGCGGCATCAATTGCCGGTTTTTTGATTTTGAATTGGCCAAAAGCTAAAATATTCTGTGGAGATGTAGGCTCAACACTTGTTGGATACATTGTGGCGATTTTCACTCTTTATTTTGCATTTACCGGCCAGATACAATTGCCGTCGGCCCTGATAATAAGTTCGCTCTTTTGGATGGATGCTTCGGTGACATTGCTTCGGCGGTGGCACAATGGGGAGCGACTTTCGCAAGCGCATCGCAAGCATGCCTATCAGCGCATCGTTCAATCCGGCTTTTCACACCAAAAAACCACACTTTGGTCTATTGCTGTCAATGCATTATTGTTTGCTGTTGCATTGGTTGTTAATGGGTACAGTCCGGTTGTCGCATGGCTTAGTTTATTGGGTGTCATTGTTTTTGAAATGGGTATTATTGCAATGATAGATCACAAAAAGCCGTTCGCAAAATCATAATTCCATTCCAGTTTTTACCCCACCAAAGCCCTCACCATTTCCGATACATCGGCCCACGAAGTGACAGTAATACGCTTCGGTTGTTTTTTGTTGAACCGGGTGCACATGGTTTGCAGGGCCGAGGCAAACGATTTGGCCGTGTCGAGGCATAGCACGTCGCCAATGCCTGTGTTATAGAGCTCTACATTGGCTTCTGTTGCTGTTAGAATGCCACGCAAGCCAGAGGCGGCATACTCCAGTGCTTTGGTGGGCGGTTGGTGCATGTACCACGGCTTAATGGGTACAAACGTAATGCCCGCATTAGCACTGTCGAAGAACGGCTTGAGGTGCGTTTGTGGTACATAACCATGCAACTTAACAATGTGGCCCAAATTGTAACGCTTTATTTCCTTTATCAGTTTTTGCACATCTTTTTCCGAACCGGTTCCCACAATATCGTAACTTTCAACACAATTGTGGTGCAGCGTATTAAACCGCGCCAATCCTTCGATGGTACGTTCTATTTTGCGGTTCACTAAAGTACCCACATATAGCAAACGCATCTTGTCGTGCAGCTTTGGTTCAGCCGAAAACACATCGGCACCAAGTGGTAATAGTGAGTAGTGTTTTATACCAAGTTTACGGGCCACGCCCGGGTTTATCACCGTGTGGTGTTTAAACCAGCACGATTCGAGCCGCGAGAGATTGTTCTGAACCATCCTTTTTATGGCATTGGGTTGAACCCCGGCGGTGCGAAAATCGAGAATGACCTTTGCATTCGGGAATAATTTGGGAAATGCAGCACAAAAAGGCATATACTGTATGAAGACTGCACCGGGGGTAGTTTCCGATAATGATTTCAGGGTTTTGTGTATGGCCCGGTATTTGGCCAAAAAACCATGATTGGGTACTGTTATTACATTAATTCCGGGGAGTGCAATTTCGGGAAGATTGCGTTCGAAGCAAACCACTGTAATGTCGAATAAATCGCGAAGATGTTCGCAGTATTTGTACAAATCGGTCTGGTAACCAAACTGGTCTTTGCCAACAAAAATCACTCTTTTTTTCATCCAATTCTACACTTTCTCCTGTACGGAATGGATGTTGGCTTTTTCAACGTGTCGGTTTAGTCCCAGCACTTTATGATAAAATTCGATGGTTTGATTTGCAATATTTTGCGGATGGAATAATATTTCGGCCTGTTCGCGAGCCTTGTTGCTAATTGATTCAATTAATTCGGGGTTTTGAACCACCATTTTTAGTTTATGATAAAGTTCGACCACATTACCTCTTTCGAACATAAACCCACTTACGCCATCCTCTATCATTTCGGGTATTCCGCCTACTTTAGTGGCTATCACTACTTTTCCCATGGCCATTGCCTCGGCAATGCTCACAGGCAACGATTCCTGAAAGGATGGTAGAACGAAAACGGCACTTTTAATCAAGAGCCTGCGCAATTGATGCTTATCTTCCCAACCGGTAAATATGACTTGTCGATCCAATTGCAGTCGTTTTATTTTTTCCTCAATCATGCGTTCGTATTCATTTTCTCTAAACCCGCCTACTACGCGCAAATTGCACTCAATGCCATCGCTTTTAAGCATTGCCATGGCATCGAGTAATAAGTGTAAACCCTTGAGTTTGCGTAATCCGGCTACAAATATTAATTCGGTGGAAAGTGCTTTGGTTTGTTGAGGTACTTGTTCGAAAAATATTGGATCTACGGGGTTAAAGATGCGGGTGTCGCGAATATTTTCTTTACTTGCTACATGTTTAAAAAACTCTGCTTTGTTATAGTCGCTTATAAAAACAAAGTTTTTAAACCGATCTATCCTCAGTTTTTCATAAAAAACCTTTAGCCCGAACTTTATTTTTTTTACAAGGTTCACCTGATGTTTCATCTCTTCGCGGTAAACACCATGAATGGTGACAATTGTTTTTTTCCGGTTGCCGTTTTTTATAAGATATGCGTATGGAATAGTGCCCTGAAGATGAATGATGTCGGGTTTCAAATCGCGTAATACATTGCGGATAATCGAATTGCCCAGTAATAAAAAGTTGAGAAAACGGCCATCGGGGTAGGGCAGCGGATAATAATACACATCGAGATTGGCACTTAACCGACTATGGGATCGTGTTCGGAGTTTGCTCGAAAAATCCACAATCGACACTTTTATTCGCTTGTTAGACGCTAAAGCATTGGATAAGTTCATTACCACCGCTTCAACACCACCCTGAAATGCATTCGGCATTGTTGGCAGAGGCCCTATTATCAATACATGTAACTTTGCCGATTTCATTCTTTCAAACTCAGAATCATAATTTTTGTCTTCCAAAGATAATACATTTTATTGCTTCAAACAGCAATAATTATAGTTTCTGTTATTGAAGATCGTTCAAAATTGGCGGAAAATATGGCAATTTGTCATTATTTAATGTCACCCTAATATCAATAGTAATTTTTTATGCTTAATAATGCCGGTTGTTAACTGTAAAATTTCATTTTTTCGGGGGCGTAAAGTGCCGCGTATTGCCTTGCAATAGTGGTCCAGTTATATTTGGTCTGAACCTTGTGTTGTGCCCTTTGTGCCCTTTGTTGCATAGCCTCGGCATGTGTCAGGGCGTACGATAATTTCAGGGCCAGGTCGGCGGTGTCGGCACTTTTGAAATAGAGCACTTCGCTGTCGTCGAAAATCTGTCGGTTTTCGGGGATGTCGCTGGCCACAATGGGTTTGCCTACCGAAGCGGCTTCGAGCAACATAATGGACATGCCTTCGATTTCGGATGGAAACACAAACAGTTGTGAGCCGGCCACCAATTGCAGCAACGTGGGCAAGTCTTCGATAAAACCAATAAAATCTACATCGAGACCTGTGGCTTTTTCGCGCAATGTGTTTTGGTATGGCGTATTTTTCAGTTCGCCCGCAACCAAAACCGGCAAATTGCAGTTTATAGTTCTTACCGCATCAATTAAATAGTGACAACCTTTGGAGGCAATAAGCCTGCGCGATGCAAACAGAATGTATGGTTTTGTATCGGTTTGGGTTGAACCACTTACGGCAATATTGGTGGTACCATTGGCAATAAACTGTACATTGCTGTGGTATTTTGTATTGTAGTAATCGGCCAACGGCTTTGAGATTGTTGTTTTTACGCGGCTGCCATATATAAACGCCCATTCCGATAACCGAAAGTATGCTCTTATCAGCATATTCCAACTTTTGCGTCGGTAGGGTGCTTCGTGAGAGGTGAGTATGGTATGGCTTTTTATTCGGAGTAGTGGCGCAAACATGGCGCATTCCGTTTTGTGAATATGCACTACATCGGGTTTTTCGAACATCAGAAAATGAATAGTGCAAATAATATAGTGTATAAATGCACCAAAGGCCCCCTTTGCTATCGGCGTAAATTCGATGGTACGAACCCCGTTAATATGATTTTTAGCTGCCGGATTTTTATAGCAATATATCGAAATATCAAATTCGTCTTTCAGTTGAGATATTATATTTTCGGCCACCCTGCTGCTTCCACCCCGTGATGGAAAGTATTTTATGCCGAAAAAAAGTATGCGTTT
>QKHT01000149.1 GCA_003249935.1 Bacteroidota bacterium | reverse complement strand
TTCGAGATTCAGGTTCAATAATTCACCTGCTTCTGTTTCGCGGTTGGTGAGTGCTGCAAGCGCTTTGTGAATAAAGGCAAATATTTCGGCATTTTCGTAGCCCAGATTAAAGGCATGTTCGGCATAAGCGGCCATCCCTTTTAATCCGTAAGTCAGCAATTCGCGCAGCGAACGAAGGTCTGCATTTTCAACGGCAAGAATGGATGTGAAATCGAACCATGCTTCTATTTCGTTGTCGCTTTTAGGCCTCCAGGTGCAGTTTTCTGGTAATTTTTTGCTGTCCATTCCGGCTACGGCAATAATTTCGTCCTGAAGTTTTAATCCTTCGTATATTTTTTCTCTGATGCGGCTTTTGTCGAAGTTCGCATTCGTAATGGTAGCGAAGAGTGATTCGAAAACATATTTGTCCGCTTTTTTACTGTCCACCTTTCCTTGTGTTGCAATTGTTAAATAGCCCACACCTTTGGTTACTTCTATCAAAACATCCTGAAAATTTGATACTTCCGGTGTTTTACCACATACACCTTTTAGCGGCTTCCTGACATTGAAAACAAAACATGCTCATATATAAATTGTTATAATTAAATTTCTTTTTTTATTCCGGGAATTAATACATTGCTTAAACGCATACGAACGGCTGTCCGCAGAACAGAGATTAGCAATAGTGAACCTAAAATTGAAGGGATTATACCCAGCTTTCGCTCTTTACTTCGCCCTGAATGCTAATGATGGTGCATTTTACGGGTACTTTGCGATGAGCCTGTGCCGTAGCGGCCTGAACCATTCGCAACAGTCCGCCGCAACATGGTACTTCCATTATTACGACATTAATGGTATTTACGAGGGCTTCATCAATCATGCGCACCATTTTTTCGATATACACATCGGTGCCTTCGTCGAGTTTCGGGCAACCGATGGCCACGCTACGACCTTTGAGAAAGCGGCTGTGGAAATCGCCGATTGCAAAAGCAGCACAGTCGGCAGCCACCACAACGTCGGCATTTCTGAAATAGGGTGCATTTGGATTGATAAGGTGGAATTGAACCGGCCACTGGCGCAATTCGCTGGCACCCGAAATGGTTGATGCGGCAGATGCAGCGGCGACAGGTTTTTCAAAACTTACAGTCCGACTGCCGGGACAACCACCACCACCGTGTACATGTGGCATGGGTTGAACCTGCACTTTTCCATGAACTGCCGCAGTGACTTCTTCGACACTGAAAGTAAGTTTTTCGGCATTGTTACGTAAAAACATGACAGCTTCTTTCAGATAGGCTATTTCGTTGTGATCTTTTAAATGCTTGAGATGCGCAATTACCGTGTTTTTGCCTTTCGAAACCATAATTTCCATTACCTTGGTTTCGTCGTAAGCTTCGGCTTCACGCTTTTCGATTGTAATGGCACCTTGTGGGCAGTGACCGATACATGCACCAAGTCCGTCGCACATTAAGTCGCTGATTAAACGGGCTTTGCCATCAATCATTTGAAGGGCACCTTCGTGGCAGTTTGGAACACAGATACCACATCCGTTGCACAATTCCTCGTCTATTTTTACCATCTCGCGTATCATATCGTCCTGTTTTTAATTTTATGCAACAAAGGTATGGCTTTGGTTCAGCCCAAAACGGTAACATATGTTACCACGGTTGTTTTTTTTTGCTTTAAATGGCGTTTTTTTTCAATTTTTTTGGTTGAACCCTTTGCCGGGCATTTTGTTTAACTTAAAAAAGGGAATTCAATGGATGTACTGTCGACAAAAGAGAAAGCGGTAAAAATCAATATCAATTCGGGATACTTTGGCACTATTGCCGAAATTGGCGGAGGGCAGGAGACGGCACGGCATCTTTTTCAGGCTGGCGGTGCTTCGAACAGCATTGCCAAATCGGTATCGGCATACGGCAAAGAGTTTTCGGATCACTATTACGGGCAGGGAACAGATATACGCTACGTGGGGCGCGACAGGCTTTGCCATATGTTGGGATGCGAATACCGCGAATTGGTTACCTTATTGTCGGACAGCAGACACGATAAAAAGTTTTTTGCCTTTGCCAATACGGTTGAGACACTTAATTTTCACAAAACCAACCGGGGCCATGGTTGGCTCGGTGTGGCTTTCGAAGGTTCCGATCGCCATAAACCCAATTTTGTGTATATTCATGTCAATCTGCTCGAAAACGATGGCCTGCTCCAGCAATATTCGTTGGGGACGTTGGGTGTTAACCTTATTTATGCGGCACTCTTTAAATACACCGAACCGAGGGAGTCGCTGGTTTCGTTGCTCGATAATTTGGCACGTGATAGGGTGGAGGTGGATTTTATTCATGTTGAAGGACCCGATTTTCCGGGGGTGGATAATAGGATGCTCAATGTGCAATTGGTGTGGCACGATATGACACCCGCCATTATGTTCGACAGAATGGGTGCCGTATATCAACCGTCGGATATGCTGTATAAAAAAAACGTGCTCGTTTTTCGGGGCGTGTTCAGACCAATCAATAATCTTGGTCTTGATATTATCGAACACAGTCTCGAGGTTTTTAAACGCGATGAGGACTATCAACCCGATAATACCATTGCTTTTTGCGAAATTACGCTAAACCACTTAAAGCAGGATGATGATTTGGATGAACGCGATTTTCTCGATCGCGTGGATTTACTCAATCAATTAGGTCAAAGTGTAATGGTGTCTAATTTTCGTCGTTTTTTTAAGTTGGTCGATTATTTTGGTCGCTTTAGAATGCAAAAATTGCGCATGGTAATTGGTTTGCCTACCTTTATTAAAGTTTTGAATAAGGAAGCTTACGATGATTTGCGGGGTGGTTTTCTCGAAGCTATGGGCAAGCTGTTTGCTCAAAAAACAAAAGTATATTTGTATCCTTCACTCGATGCCAATAGCAGACTGCCTTTACTGCTTAGGGATGCTGAATTACCAAAAGATATTCAATCAATTATTGAATATTTGGAACTTAACCGAAAGATTGTTTTACTTAATAATGCCCAAACACGTTATCTTTCTATTTCCAGCGAAGAGGTGGCTCGTTTAATAAGTGCCAACGATTCTGCATTTGTTAAATATGTGCCACCATTAGTGGCCGAAACAATTCAGCAGAAAGGACTTTTTGGATGGAAAAAGGCGTAATCATTTGCCTACACCGGTTTTTTAGATGTGTTTTAACGAAAATACATCTAAAAATACCGGCCAAATGTGCCGGTATTTCCTTATAAAATGTAAATTATTACCACTTTAACCGTATTATTTTTTTAGTTTTGCAACCTAAAATTTGTATGATCTAATGGAAACAGTAGTTAGTGGTATCAGGCCGACAGGCAATTTGCATTTAGGAAACTATTTTGGTGCGGTTCGCAATTTTTTAAAAATGCAAGCCGATTATAATTGTTACTTTTTTATTGCCGATTGGCATTCGCTGACTACACACCCAAAACCGGGCGATTTGCACAATAATGTGCGTCAGGTTTTGGCCGAATATCTGGCTTGTGGCATCGATCCCGAAAAAGCCACCATTTTTATTCAGAGCGATGTAAAAGAAATTGCCGAATTTTATTTGCTGATGAATATGAACGCCTATCTTGGTGAACTTTACCGTACTACATCGTTCAAGGATAAAGCCCGTCAACAGCCCGAAAACGTGAATGCCGGTTTGCTAACCTATCCGGTTTTAATGGCCACCGACATTATCATTCACAAGGCAAACAAAGTGCCGGTAGGAAAGGATCAGGAACAAAACCTCGAAATGGCCCGCAAATTTGCACGCCGGTTCAATAATATGTATGGTGATATTTTTCCTGAACCAAAGCCGTTTACATTCGATGGTGCCGATTTAATAAAAGTTCCCGGCCTCGATGGTTCAGGCAAAATGGGTAAAAGCGAAGGCAATGGCGTATTTTTAGTGGATGAAGATAAAGTTATTCGCAAAAAAGTAATGCGTGCCGTTACCGATTCGGGCCCCACCGAAGAAAACCAGGAAAAGGCAGAGGCGGTTCAAAACCTGTTTACGCTTATGAAAATTGTATCGCAACCCGATGTTTTGGCTCATTACGAAACGGTTTACAATAATTGTTCAATTCGTTATGGCGACATGAAAAAACAGCTTGCCGAAGATATTATCGGTTTTGTGGCACCGGTTCGCGAACGAATACTCGATATTTACAACAACGAAGCTTATTTGCACCAGGTGGCCTCTATGGGGGCCGAAAAAGCGCGCGAAAGTGCTTCAAAAACCCTCAAAGAGGTTCAGTCGTTAATTGGTTTTAGAAGTTTTTAGGCTGAACCGGGTGTTTGGTTCGGTTTTTGTTTGCTCGGATGAGTAATTTTTTTAGATAATTATGGAAGAAAATAAAACAAAAAATAGCAATCGGATTGTTACTATATTGCTTATTATCGCTGCATTGGCAATTGTTGGTTTGTCGATTCTCTATTTTTCGCAACAGCGTCAGATGGGTGCAATGATCGAAACAATGACCATTGAAAAAGGCAACCTCGAAACCGAATATACCGGTCTTATACAGCAATACGACTCCATTACAACCGATAACGACTCTTTGCTTCACCGGCTCGATACGGAACAACAACGTGTGAGCCAGTTGCTCGAAGAGTTGCGCACTGTAAAAGCTTCCAATGCGGTTAAAATAAACCAATACCGCAAAGAACTGGCTTCGTTGCGCATTGTTTTACGGAGTTATGTCGGGCAAATCGATTCGTTAAACCAGCTTAATCAGGTGTTGGTTACAAAAAACAAGGAGATTACTGCAAAATTTCACGAAGCAAACCGCGAGGTTCAGCAATTATCGAAAATAAAAGAAAATCTCACTGAGGTTGTGTCAAAGGCCTCGAAGCTCGAAGCCCGCGATATTACAGTTACCCCAACGACATCTTCCGGACGTGAAACCAGCCGATTGAGCAAAACAGAGCGGTTTAAAGTTTGTTTGGTGGTTTCGAAAAATGTAACTGCCGAAACCGGTATGAAAAGAGTATATTTGCGCATTACCGATCCTTCAAATCAGGTTTTGTCGGGTGGGAAAATTCAAAAATTTGATTACGATAATCAAAGCATTCAGTATTCGGTATCCAAAGAGATTGAATATGGCGGAGAGGATTTGCAAACCTGTATTTATTACGATATTAAAGAAACTTTGGCCAAAGGAAACTATATGGCCTATCTGTTTATCGATGGTAATTTGGTAGGCCAGCAATTATTTAAACTCGATTAGTTTATATTTTGAACCTTAATGTTGTGGCATTACGGCAGTGTGCTGGTTGGGTTTCTGTCAAAATGACTACAAAAATGGTGTGGCAATGTTTTTGTATTAACGAAAGTGCTAAAAGGAAAAATGAGTAGATTTATGTCTAAAAAAAATAAGATTAAGGAAGAAGAACCCGTTAAGGAAGAGTTAGTTAACGAAAATGTAACCGGTGAGGTAAGTGAAGACCAAAGCATGGAATCTGAAGAGAAATGCCTTTGCGAAGAAGCGGAAGACGATCTGACACTTGCCAAAAAGGCATTTGAGGAATTAAATGACAAACATTTGCGTCTACAGGCCGAATTCGATAACTATCGCAAACGGACCATGCGCGAAAAAAGTGAAATGCTGAAATCTGCCGGTGAAAGTGTTTTGTCTAATATTCTGCCGGTAATCGATGATTTTGATCGCGGTTTGGCTGTAATGCACAGCAGTACGGATTTAAAGGCTGTTGTAGAAGGTATGGATCTTATTTATAGTAAATTTCAGGAGTTTTTAAACCGTAATGGTGTAAAACCGATGGAGTGTGTGGGCCTGGAACTCGATACCGATTTGCACGAAGCAATTACCACAATACCTGCTCCGAATGATGAGTTAAAAGGTAAAATAGTGGATTGTGTACAAAAAGGTTATGTGCTTAACGATAAAGTGATTCGCTACGCTAAAGTAGTTGTTGGAGAATAACGGTTGAACCGTAATAAATATGAATAATGAGTAAACGCGATTATTACGAAATACTTGGAGTAACGAAAGGAGCTTCGGCCGAAGAGATAAAAAAAGCTTATCGGCAAAAGGCCATTCAGTACCATCCCGATAAAAATCCCGGGGATAAAGCTTCTGAAGAAAAGTTTAAGGAGGCAGCCGAGGCGTACGAAGTGTTAAGCAATCCCGAAAAGAAGCAACGCTACGATCAATTTGGCCATCAGGGTATGGGTGGTAATGCCGGTGGTGGTTTTGGTGGTGGTTTCTCAAATATGGAAGACATATTTAGTTCCTTTGGCGATATTTTTGGCGGTCATTTTGGCTTTGGTGGTGGTTTTGGCGGTCAAAGCCGCGGTCCGCAGGTTGCACGAGGTTCAAACCTTCGTGTAAAAGTAAAAATGACGTTGAAAGAGATTAACGATGGTGCTGAAAAGAAAATAAAAGTAAAAAAATATGTGGGTTGCCAACACTGTTCCGGTACTGGTGCCGCAAATGGTACTGCACATAGCCAGTGTTCAACCTGCCGCGGCACCGGTCAGGTAACGCGTGTCACCAGCACTTTCTTGGGTCAAATGCAAACCACCGCTGTTTGTCCTGCATGTAGTGGTGCAGGCAAAACCATTACTCAAAAATGTAGTCATTGTAACGGCGAAGGTGTAATGCGCGACGATGAAGTAATTACATTAAACATTCCTGCCGGCGTGGCCGAAGGCATGCAACTGTCGGTAAGCGGACGTGGCAATGCAGCGCGGCGTGGGGGTGTTAATGGCGATTTGATTGTGGTTATTGAAGAAGAACCGCATTCGGAATTAATTCGTGATGGCAATGATCTCATTTTCAATTTGCTTTTAACTGTGCCCGAGGCAACACTTGGTACGGCTATCGAAATTCCGACTGTAGATGGCCGTGTAAAGGTGAAAATTGATTCCGGCACTCAGCCCGGCAAAGTTCTCCGTTTACGTAGCAAAGGTTTACCCGAAGTAAATGGCTATGGTCGTGGCGACTTGCTGGTAAATATTAATGTTTATATTCCGGAGAATTTATCGCGCGACGATAAAAAGATAATGGAGAAATTTTTGGAATCGGATACTTTTAAACCTAAGCCGGGTACCGAAAGCGGATTCTTTAAAAAAGTCAGAAACTTATTCGAATAGTAATACAAAAGCCGGGTTAATTGCCCGGCTTTTTTTGTGCTGATTTTTTTATATTCTATCCAATCATTCCTACAATAGTTGCCGAAAGGCACGAAGCCAATGCGCCGGCAAGTAATGCTCTGAGGCCAAATTCCGATAGCCATACTTTATTTTTTGGCATTAATGAACCGATACCGCCAATCTGGATGCCTACCGAACTGAAATTCGCAAATCCACATAACATATAGGTCGCCATTAATATAGCCTTTTGCGAAGTAAAGATGCCGGCAGCTTTCATGGCCGAAAGGTTGGAATAGCCTATAAATTCGTTTATTACGAGCTTTTGTCCTAACAACTGACCCACAGAAGTGAGGTCGGCCGATGGTACGCCGAAAAGCCACATCAGTGGAGAAAACAGATAACCAAGAATAAATTCGAAACTCAATTGGGTGAATGCTCCGTTTGTGTTTGCGGCTATAATTTCATTTAAGTGGGTGAACCGGCCTATTATGCCTCCAAGAATGTAGTTTCCCATGGCAATAAAAGCAATAAATACCAATAACATACCGCCCACGTTGAGTGCCAGTTTTAGTCCTTCGGTGGTGCCGTTGGATATGGCATCAAGTACATTCGAGCCTACACGATCTTTGGATATTTCAATCGTAGAGTGGATGTTGTCTGTTTGGGGCATAATAATTTTAGCCAAAACAATGGCTCCGGGTGCCGCCATTACCGATGCTGTAAGCAGGTGTTTGGCAAAAAACAATCGTGCCACCGGATCGCTACCACCCAAAAAACCAACATAAGCCGCCAATACACCCCCTGCAATGGTTGCCATACCGCCAGTCATTACTAAAAAAATCTCCGATCGGTTCATTTTGTCGAGATAAGCTTTTATCATTAATGGGGCTTCAGTTTGGCCTAAAAAGATATTTCCGGCCACAGAAAGTGCTTCCATACCCGATATTTTCATCAATTTTGTCATCCCTAAGGCCAAAAAATAAACTATCTTTTGGATCACACCCAAATAAAATAACAAACTGGTTATACCCGAAAAGAACACAATGGTAGGTAAAATCTGAAAAGCAAAAATGTAACCTGTTTTGTTTAGATTTACCAAATCGCCCAACAAAAACGTACTTCCGTCGCGGGTAAAATCAAGTACTTTAATAAACATTTTACCAACTATTTCGAAGATACTTTGAATAAAAGGAATATATAAGATGCCAATGGCAATTAATAATTGCAATACAAGGCCAATGCCGGCGGTTTTCCAGTTAATTGCTTTTCGGTTTGTACTGGCCAGCCATGCGATAAAAACAATGGTTGTCATACCCACAACACCTCGAACCAAATTTTCGAAAAAGGATGGTTCAACCAAAGCATTTGTCGATATAATTTGCGCAAATAGAGTGTTTAGTTGTAATATCATTATTCGAATGGTTATTCAGAAAGGTTTTTGAGTTCATCTCTAATTCGCGAGGCCAGTTCATAATCCTCATTGGCAATGGCTTCCTGAAGTTTTGCGTTTAACTCCTCGCGCGTGTGTGTGCTTTTTTGTGATGTTTCGGCAGTTGGTGTTTGTTTGTCTTCATCTTCAATGTCGAGAATAATACCAGCCTTTTCCATTATCTCTCTCGATGTAAAAATTGGCACTTTAAAACGAAGGGCTAATGCGACGGCATCGCTCGTCCGCGAATCTATGCGTATTCGGGTTTTTCCGTCGGTACACACCAATTCACTGTAAAATACGCCGTCTTTGAGTTTGTATATATAGATTTCCTCTACCATAATATTAAAGGCTTCGGCAAAAGAAACAAATAAATCGTGTGTAAGCGGACGGGGTGGGGTGAGTCCTTCGAGTTGTATGGCAATGGCTTGAGCTTCAACGCCACCAATAATAATGGGTATGCGACGATCGCCTGCCTCTTCACTTAATACTAAGGCGTAAGCCCCTGAATTAGAGTGGTTGTATGACAAACCTAAAACTTGTAATCTGATCTTCTCCATAAAAAAGTACGCGTAGAATTAGTATGTGAGATTGTAATCTCTTTTTATACAACGATGTTAAACAACAAAGATAACAAAATTACTTTTTGAAGGAAGTAACTGATTGTGTCAGGTTTGTGATATTTGTCACAAAATTGATGAAATAAATCTGTAATTAAATCGTGGTTCATATAAAATTACTATTTTTGTGCCTTCAAAAATGAGAGATTGTAATTTCAATCGGTTTTTGAATGAGATATTGACATTCAATAGGGAAGATTTTTTTTTTGGTATGAAGAAACATAATTTTTTTGCTGGTCCTTCGATTTTATCGGATTTTGCTATTAAAAACACAGCTGATGCCGTGTTGGATTTCGCCGGAACGGGTTTATCTATTCTCGAAATTTCTCACAGAAGTAAGGAGTTTGAAGCAATAATGACCAAAGCTACACAATTGTTCAAAGAACTCCTCGATGTACCCGCCGAATACGAAGTAGTTTTCGTTGGTGGTGGTGCAAGTATGCAGTTTTGTATGGTACCATACAATCTCATGGTTAAAAAAGCTGCTTACATCGATTCGGGAGCGTGGGCTTCGAAGGCGATTAAGGAAGCGAAGTTTTTTGGCGAAGTGGATGTGGTGGCTTCATCAAAAGCTGATAATTACAGTTACATTCCTAAAAATTTTGTTGTTGCCGATGATGTGGATTATTTGCACTACACCAGCAATAATACAATTTTTGGTACGCAAACAAAAACCGATCTGGATGTAAATGCCCGTTTGGTTTGTGATATGTCATCCGATATCTTCTCTCGTCCGATTGATATATCGAAATACGATGTAATTTATGGTGGTGCACAAAAAAACCTCGGACCTGCCGGTTTGGCTTTTGCCATTGTTCGTAAGGATGCCCTTGGTAAAACAGAGCGTCCGATTCCTACCATGCTCGATTATCGCACTCATGTAAAAGAGGGTTCGATGTACAATACCCCGCCATGCTTGCAGGTTTACACCATATTGCAAACTTTAGAATGGTATAAAGCGCAAGGTGGTGTTGCCGGAATGCAAAAATTAAACGAGGCAAAGGCTGCACTTTTATATGACGAAATTGATAGAAATCGATTGTTTAAATCGTCGGTTACTGTCGAGGAAGATCGTTCGTTGATGAATATTTGTTTTATTATGAACGACGAATATAAAGAGCTCGAAGGTGCATTCCAGTCATTGGCTTCATCTAAGGGGATTCTTGGTATCAAAGGCCACCGCAGCGTAGGCGGGTTCAGGGCATCTACTTACAATGCATTGCCCATAAGCAGTGTGCAAGTGCTGGTTGATGCGATGAAGGAATTTGAAAAAACTGTTTAGTATAAAATATCGAAAGCGTGGGTTTTGCCTGCGCTTTTGTTTTTAATAATAGAACAACATGACAAAAGTATTGGTTGCCACCGACAAACCATTTGCGGCTATTGCAGTGAAGCAGATTCGCGAAGTGGTTGAAAGCGCAGGATTCGAATTGGTTCTGCTTGAAAAGTACACCCAGAAGTCGCAATTGCTCGAAGCAGTTGCCGATGTGGATGCTATTATTATTCGCAGTGATATTGTCGACAGCGATGTAATTGCCGCAGCTAAAAATCTGAAAATTGTGGTACGTGCCGGTGCCGGTTACGACAATGTAGATTTGGACGCAGCAACAAAAGCCAACGTTTGTGTAATGAACACACCGGGGCAAAATTCGAATGCTGTGGCCGAATTGGTGCTTGGTATGATGGTGTTTATGGCACGTCATGGTTTCAACGGTTCGTCGGGTTCGGAACTGATGGGTAAAACCATTGGTATTCATGCTTATGGTAACGTAGGCCGGAATGTGGCCCGCGTAGCCAAGGGCTTTGGAATGAACGTTGTTGCGTTCGATCCGTATGCCGAAGCTGCAATCAAAGCCGATGGTGTTGAGCTTTTTACCGATATTAAAGCGTTTTATGCTGCGTGTAACTATGTTTCGCTACATATTCCGGCCAATGCACAAACCGTTAAATCTATCAATTACGATTTGCTCAATTGTATGCCTAAGGGTGGGGTTTTGGTAAATACAGCCCGTAAAGAGGTGATTGACGAAGAGGGCTTGGTGAAATTGATGGCAGAGAGAGCCGATATTAAGTACATTTCGGACATTATACCGGGTAATGCTGCTGTATTTGCCGAAAAATTTGCCGGTCGCTATTTCTTTACACCAAAGAAAATGGGGGCTCAGACCGAAGAGGCCAATATCAATGCAGGTATTGCTGCGGCCCGACAAATTGCAGGGTTCATTAATAATGGCGATGCAACTTTTAAAGTGAATAAATAACAATTTTATAAATTCAGAAACAAGGGCTTCCTTCTGATTTTCAGGGGTAGCCCTTCATTTTTTATACAATATTATGGCTACAATAAGACCATTCAGAGGAATCAGACCGCCTAAAACCTTTGCTGCGCAAATTGCTTCGCGTCCGTACGATGTGCTTAATTCCGAAGAGGCACGCATCGAAGCTGCCGGTAACGACAAATCGTTGTTGCATATTATTAAGTCCGAAATCGATTTTGCACCCGGTATCGACGAGCACGATGAAGTCGTATACAACAAGGCGGTAGAAAATCTTGGCATGTTCCGTAACAACGGTTGGCTGGTTCAGGACGAAAAACCGATGTACTACGTATATGCACAAACCATGAACGGACGTACACAATATGGTTTGGTGGCCTGTGCCTCGGTCGAAGATTATTTAAACGGCATCATTAAAAAGCACGAACTTACCCGCCGTGATAAGGAAGAAGACCGCATGAAACATGTGCGCATTACCGGTGCAAATGTCGAACCGGTGTTTTTTACCTATCCGGCAGTAGCAGAAATCGATGCCATTGTGGCCAATGTTATTATGGGTGAACCGGAATACAATTTTACTGCTTCTGATGGTTTTGGTCACCATTTTTGGGTGATCGATAACGAAGACACCATTGCCGAAATAAGCCATTTGTTCGAAACCAAAGTGCCTTTCACCTATGTGGCCGACGGTCACCACCGTACGGCTGCAGCAGCACTTGTGGGCGAAGAGATGAAAAAGAATAACCCGAATCATACGGGCAACGAGGAGTATAACTTCTTCTTAGCGGTTCATTTTCCGTCGAACCAGTTGAGTATTATCGACTATAATCGTGTGGCTAAAGATTTAAATGGCTTAACCGAAGAGTCATTTTTTGAAGCATTAAAAGAAAATTTTGACGTAACTGAGGCCGTTACGGTGCCTTATTCGCCGGTAAAACTGCACAATTTTGGTTTGTATATTTCGGGCCAGTGGTATTCGCTTACCGCTAAAGAAGGAACTTACAACGATAATGATCCTATCGGCGTACTCGATGTAACCATTTCGTCCAATCTTATATTGCGCGATATACTCGGAATCGACGATTTGCGTACCAGTAAGCGCGTGGACTTTGTTGGTGGTATTCGTGGCTTGGGAGAACTTGAAAAACGCGTGGATAGTGGCGAAATGAAGCTGGCACTGGCGTTGTATCCGGTGTCGTTGCAGCAACTTATCGACATTGCCGATTCGGGCAATATTATGCCACCAAAAACCACCTGGTTCGAACCAAAACTGCGTTCGGGTCTGGTGATTCACGAGCTAAAGTAATGAACCATTACAAAATACAGGGCAACCCGCACACTTAAAAATGTTGCGGGTTGTTTTTTTATGAGGCAATGCACGAATTTCTTAGTGTTTTGGTAATGGCTTTATTGTATTGAACCTCAGTGGTAATGCGGTGTCTGATCTGTTTTTATGCAAAAATATTGGCGGTTTATTTGTGGTAAATCATGAAAAATTTCGTGCAGATATTTGGAAAATTGCCAAATAGCAGTATCTTTGCAACGCTTTTGAAAAACAGCACTGCTAAAAAGTTAGCAATACGAATTTTGGTTCGGTAGTTCAGTTGGTTAGAATGCCGCCCTGTCACGGCGGAGGTCGCGGGTTCGAGTCCCGTCCGGACCGCATAAAAGCGGTTCAAACAAGTTTTTCAAAAGCATTTGGTTCGGTAGTTCAGTTGGTTAGAATGCCGCCCTGTCACGGCGGAGGTCGCGGGTTCGAGTCCCGTCCGGACCGCAAAAAAGCAATTCAGCAATGAGTTGCTTTTTTTGTTTTTAGGGTGTTGGATTAAACAAGTATGCGAAGTAAATATCCTTCGGATTTAAATAGCTATATTATCCTTTATTTTATAAAATCAGAATTAATATGATTTACATGGTTTTATAAGTGGAATAGTTAGAAATTATTACATTGTATTATTCTTCGCAATGAATGGCCATTATCGCTTATGGTTACAATGATTATTCGATGGATTTGAGTGAAATTTATAACATCTGATCCAGATGTTATTGATTTGGATAAAATCAGTTTTCCGTCAATCGTAGAAATCGAGAGTTTGGCGTTAAATGGTGCATTTTTAATGGTTAATTTATTTTTTGAAACAAATATTCCAATTTTTTCAACTGAAGAATTTTCCCTTATGCCCACATTAGAATTTAATACGTAAGGAGGCAAATCGAGTTTGCGTATATTACTGATGTATTCAGGTATGCTTACTGGTGGTGTATCACCAACAATTAGTAAGTTAAAAACCCGCCACTCTTTTGTAATTCTCTTGTGTCTCATTTGTGCCAATCCGGGGGATCCGATTTGTCCTTTGGAATCTGTAGCAATATAGTAGTCTGCACCAATTCCTGCATAGATATTGGTATTTGAATAGTTCGGATTGTAGCCTTTTTTTTCTTTTAATCGCATCTCACATCGGATGTAAATTCCGTCGTAATTCGCAGGTAACGCAACACGATTAATTGGCCAAGATTTTCTCCACCAATGCATAATAAGATTGCTTGGTTCAAAACTAAAACCACCACCATCTTCTGCTATTTCGCTATTAATTACCATATTAATGCCGGATCTTTCGTACGAATTGTTTAAAAATAGTTCGCCTTCAGGATTTGTATCTATATTCTCAACTAATTGCCATTTTCCATTTGAATAGATGTACATTAGATGATTTCTAACCTGGATTCTTATATTTTGTTCTGTTGATCCTGTTTTTCCGATTATTGCTTCACCCCATGCTGTGATGGCATATTGTTGATTGTTGTTTAGCCATTGGCGTGGTCTGGAACCATCTTCCCAATCGTTGTCAGGTATCGTAAGGGCCATTTGTCCTTCGTGTTGTCCGTATTGTTGCCATCCATTATCGACTGCATATTTGTCACTTCTGAATGGTGCTCCCATAAGGTCGAATATTACACTATCTAATGTTGTATTCATAGGCGTTTCAATATTTTTCTTAAACTCTTCCATTCTGATGTTCGTAACCGTAATTTGAGTGCCTTGAGGTATGGATTCGGCTTGAAAATATAGGTGCAAATTGTTGTATAAGGTTGTTCCGGTTTCGAACGGGCCAATTTTTACTTCTGTTGGTGTTATTGTAGATTGTGTTGGTACATTTAATAAGTAGTTTGTTGATTCGTCGAATTTAAAGTCACCAAAACGTATTCGTAATGTGCAGTTTTTTGTCGATGAAATTGTGAAAATTAATTGATACATCTTTGATGTAGAGATGCCAAATGAATTTTGACTAAATAGTTGTAAATCGTTATACGAGAGAGCTTCATTAACTATTTTGACACTGAATGTTGTTGCAGAATTTGTAGTAAATATGGCATTCTCTGTCGGAAATTGTGTCCATTGACTATACGATTTTGATAGATATATGGAAAATAAGATGCTAAAAATAAGGATGCTTTTCATGTGAGTCATTATTTATTTTGAGTGGCAAAGTACCAAAGTTATTAAAAAAAATTAATTGTATTATAATTGAGTTTTAGAATTTATTTAATTTCGTTTTAAAAATCAAAAAATTTTAGCGTAGTTATAAACCTTTATTTACCTCATTCCAAAGCCGAACATCCAAGGTTCAACCAAAAAACTATGGATGGGCGGGATATTTTTTTGTTATCTTTGAAGGGCAATTGAATATTATGTTCAGGAAGTCAATATCGTACGTTTTTTTGCTTATAGCCAATATTGTTTTGTTGGTTCATGCGGTTGTTCCACACCATTATCACCAATGGCAGGTTTGTGTGGAAAGTTCGCATTGTAAACGGGATGGTATTACCCATCATCAGGATTCTTCAGCAAATCCTCATGAACATGATGAAGCCGATTCATCGGCCTGTGCTTTGAAACAAGCCGTTATTTTACCTGCAAATCAAGACAAACAAGTTAGTCGTAATCTCGATCGTAACGATAACCATTCGCATGATTTTGTATTCGTTTTATGGAATGTGTCTTTGCCATCGATTAAAGCGGTTAGCGATAAAATTGCGGTATTACCGCAGATTACCCCACTTTATGCCATCCTTTTTTCCTCATCTTCAGGGTTAAGAGGACCACCTTCTGTTTAAATATTTCAGATCATTGAGTATGTGTAATCTATGTCGCCAACCGGGGCGTAATAGGTTCAGTATATCTAATTTTTTAATTATTTAAACAGGTATTTAAAATGAATTTTAAAATATGCGTGGTTGCGTTATTTGCATTTGCAGCCTGTAACCGGCAAATAAAAGAAAACAATGTGCATGGGGGCGAGACGCACGAAGAAGTAAAATTTCAATACACATCATACAGCAACGCTTTTGAACTGTTTGCAGAGGCCGATGCCTTTGTAGTGGGCGAAACGGCCAATGTGCTTTCGCATTTCTCGCTGTTGCCTGATTTTACAGCGTTAGAATCGGGCGAAATAACTATGATACTTTCTGTTAATGGTAAAGAAATTCGGCAAACACTCGGTAAACCAACGCGAAAGGGTATTTATAGTTTCGATATAAAACCAGAAACAGAGGGCGTTGGTTCGTTAAAATTCGAAATTGTAAATGACCAAGGCAAATTCGCGATTATTGTTCCCGAAGTGTTGGTTTTTGCTAACGATGAAGATGCCCGGACGGCTGCCCAAAAGGTGGTTGTTCCGAATACAAATACGACAGTTTTCACTAAGGAACAATCGTGGAAGGTTGATTTATTAACTTCTTTGCCTGAAACCGAACCGTTTGGTCTGGTAGTTAAAACAACGGCACTGGTACAATCCGGTCGGGGAAACGAGCAAATCGTGGTAGCCAAGTCAGCCGGAATTGTTGTGTTTAACTCAAATGCCATTGTTGAGGGCCAGGAAGTAATGGCCGGCCAGCCATTGTTTGCGATTTCGGGCAGTGCAATGGCCGATAATAACCTATCGGTTAAAATTGCCGGGGCGAAAAGTAGTTTCGAGAGAGCAAATGCCGAATACGAAAGAGCTAAAGAACTTGCAAAAGATAAGATTGTATCGGATAAAGATTTCCGGATTGCTAAAAATGAATACGAAAATTCGAAGGTTTATTACGAGAACCTTCGTAAAAACTTTAGTGCATCTGGTCAATCGGTTACCAGTCCGATGAGCGGTTTTGTAAAGCAGATTTTTGTTAAAAATGGTGAGTATGTTGAGGCTGGACAGGCTGTTGTTGAAATTTCGCAAAATAAAACGCTTGTCTTAACTGCCGATGTGCCACAACGTTATGCATCGATTCTTGGTGCGGTTCAGTCGGCAAATATTCGCACCATTAACGACAACCAAACCTACACTTTTGCGCAATTGAACGGTAAAGTACTTTCGTTTGGCAAATCGGCTAATCCCGACAACTATTTAATTCCGATAACCATTCAAATCGACAACAAAGGTGGTTTTATAAGCGGCAGTTTTGTGGAATTGTACCTGAAAGCCGTTTCTAATGCAACTGCGCTGACCATACCCAATACCGCATTGTTGGAAGATCAGGGTAGTTTTTTCGTCTGGGTACAGGTTACGCCCGAATTGTTCGAAAAACGTGAGGTTCATATTGGTTCGACCGATGGGGTAAAAACCGAAATAATTAAGGGTATTCTCGCCAACGAGCGTATTGTGATCCGTGGTGCCATGCTCATTAAACTGGCACAAGTCACCGGCACGCTGGATGCTCACTCCGGTCACGTTCA
>QKHT01000065.1 GCA_003249935.1 Bacteroidota bacterium | reverse complement strand
GTCGTGATCGGCCGTAGTAACCAACACCGCCGGATATTTAACCCCGGCTTTTATGGTATGAACCGGCGAATAGGTCATCAGGTTTTTAAACATAGCCAGACTATCGGCACTGGTGCCGTAATCGGTAGCCCAATAGCGGCCAATGGTAAACTTATGGTAACGCAACATATCCATCACTCCCACAGCAGGCAGTGCTGCCGCGAACAAATCGGGCCTTTGGTTCACACATGCCCCAATAAGCAGTCCGCCATTCGACCCACCCTGTATCGTTAATCGCTTCGACGAGGTATATTTTTCGCGAATGAGATACTCTCCTGCCGCAATAAAATCGTTGAACACATTCTGTTTGTTGTACAATGTCCCTCCGGCGTGCCATTTTTCGCCGAATTCGCCGCCACCACGAAGATTGGCCACCGCCACTACCCCATCGTTTTCGAGCCAGATTAATCGCGACACGCTGAATGTTGGCGTAAGACTGATATTAAAACCACCATAACCATAAAGTAGTGTCGGACGGTTGCCATCGCGGTTCAACCCTTTTTTATGGGTAATAAAAACCGGAATTTGCGTACCATCTTTCGAAGGATAAAATGCCTGATGCGTTTCGTAATTGTCCGAATCGAAGTCAATTTGCGGTTTGGCCCACACTTTACTTTCGCCGGTTAGAAGGTTATAGCGGTATATGGTACTTGGCGAAACAAACGTTGTGAGCGAAAAATAGGTTACACTGTCTGACGGGGTTCCATCGAAACCCGCTACCGTACCTGGCATATCGAGCGTTAGTTCGGCGACTTTAACCCCATTTTTTGTATAGATTACCACATGAGAGAATGCATTTTTAAGATACGAAAGAAACAACTTGTTGCCTACATTGCTTACACCTGTTAGCACATCGGATTGTTCGGGGACAAATACTGTCCAGTTTTTCAGTTCCGGCTGTTTTGGGTCGAAAGTCATTAAACAGTAATTGGGTGCATTTAAATTGGTATACACAACCATTTTGCCATCGAAATAGCCAACCACAGAATAATCCACATCAAAAGTATTAACCACTGGTATTACGGGTGAACCGGCATTGCGAAGATCTTTAAGATAAAACGCATTGCCCGAGGTCGACTCGGTAGTGTAAATAACCAGAAAGCTTTTATCGTCGGTAACATGCGTGCCGAATCCCCAAAGCGGATGTTGCGGATCTTCGTAAATCAATTTATCCTCATCCTGAGAAGTACCTAACTTATGGAAATAAACCTTCGAGAATTTGTTCTCACCTTTAAGAGCCTGTCCTACTTCGGGTTTTGGATAGCGGCTATAAAAGAACCCGTCGCCAAACCAATCGATCGACGAAAACTTAACCCAAAGCAGGTGATCGATGCAATCTTCGGCTGTTTCCACATTACGCACAAAAATTTCGCGCCAGTCGGATCCACCCCTCGACACCGAATAACCAAGATATTTACCATCGTCACTCACCGAAGTTTCGCCCAAAGCCACGGTTCCATCACTACTTAAAGCATTAGGATCGAGTAAAAGGCGTGGCTCTGCGGTTTCGTTGGCTAGCACATACAACACATCCTGATTTTGGAGCCCATTGTTTTTAAATTGAAACAGCAATCCCGCTTTGGATGCCGGAGCGGTTTGTCGCGGAAAATTCCAGATAGCACTCAGGCGTTCTTTTATTTTATTTCTGAACCCGATTTTGTTAATATAATCGTGGGTAACCACATTTTGAGCATCGACCCAGGCCTTTGTTGCGGCCGAATTATCATCTTCGAGCCAGCGATACGGATCGGCGACTTCGGTTCCGAAATAATGATCGGTTGTATCGACTTTGGCGGTAACCGGATATTTTATACTCATTGGATTTTCGTTTTTACAGGCCGAAAATAGTGCAAACGCACCGATAAACATGAGATAATGTTTCATTAAAACTGCGTTTTATGATTTTTAAACCATAAAAATAACAATTTGAGACAAACAAAAAAGTGACAAAACAGATATGGCATCAGACAGCCGGTGTTTCAAAATGCGCCATGTCATCCGGTGTAAGCTTCAATGCATTAATAAGTCGCTCTTTATTAAGCCTGAGGTTCAACAAATAACCCACAAAAAGACCGGCAATTACAAGAAACATTTTATGCCCGGTAAGTAAAAACACCAGCAAAGGGATCAACATGGCCATTTCGGCAAAAGCCAGCTTTTTTATAAACAACCTTCTGTAAGTTTCGAGTTTGGCCTCCACCAACTGCAAATCTAAAACACTAAACAAGCCGTTTCGATAAGAAAATGAACCAATTACAACAATGAGCAACGAAACAAGAAACACGACAAAGATCTCCGGATTTGGGTTGTTGCCCAAATCAAAAAAAACAGTTGCCGAACCAGCAATATACAGTGATAACAATGCAAAAAACGCCCCGCCGGCCACCATGGCGTACAATACAATATTGTTGGTTCTGATATATTTTTCGATATTCGACTCCATAATTCACAAAAATTTTGAGGCAAGGTACTAAAACTAAGCGAACCAGTGAATTAGAAAATTCTAACTTTTCAGGTTTCATCTGGTTTATATGGCAAAAAAATCCGTTCTATTATGATTTAAACAAACAAAATACAATCTTTGCCACCGGTATTTAACAAACAGTATTAAATGGGTTTAAAGTTTATAGCCATAGAAGGCAATATAGGTGCCGGCAAAACCACACTAAGCACAATGCTGGCAAAGGACATGAATGCCAGGCTTATTCTCGAACGTTTTGAAGACAATCCGTTTTTGCCCGATTTTTATAAAGACATCGAACGATTTGCTTTTGCTACCGAGCTATCGTTTATGGCCGATCGGTACCAGCAACTGAGCGAAGTACTCGCACAACCCGATCTTTTTACATCACTCGCTATAAGTGATTATTACTTTATGAAATCCCTAATTTTTGCATCGGCTACACTCAGCAACAACGAATACCGGTTATATCGCCGACTGTTTGACATAATGATGAATCAACTACCTAAACCCGATTTGTTGGTTTATTTGTACCGGGGCAGTTACAATTTGCTCGAACACATTAAACGTCGCAACCGCGACTACGAAAAAATGATTGACACAAAATACCTCGAAAACATACACCAATCGTATATGAATTTTTTTACACAAAGTACACTTCCAATCGCTATAATTGAGATAGATGGCATAGATTTTGTACAAAATACACCAGTTTATAATCGTATCAAAACGATTATACTCAACCATAAGTTTAAGAGTGGGATAACACGATTTTTTAAGGAAGATTTTTTTGATTAGTTAAAAAGCTATATTTTAGGCAAAAGAAGTTTTTTTGTATATTTTTGTGCGCTTAGGAAATAAAAATACGGAGATTAATATTTTATAAATAACAAGGTTATGAAACAGTTGAGAAACATTATTTTGCCGGCTTTGGCAATGGGGGCATTGTTCCTTACAAGCTGTGCGAAACTACCAAAGGATTTTGCGGGGGTGAATGTAGTAGTAAATCCATCACCACTTGAAGTGCATAATGGAAAAATAGATGCCACAATCAGTGCAACTTTTCCCGAAAAATATATGCCAAAAAAAGGTGTGATAGAGGTTACTCCCGTTTTGGTATTTAAAGGCAAGGAACTTGCAGCCCAATCATTTACAGTACAGGGCGAAAAAGTAGCAGGTAACGACAGGGTTATTTCGTCGAAAGGTGGAAACGTATCGACAAAAGTATCTTTCCCATTTCAGGAAGATATGCGTGTTTGCGAACTGTATTTGAGGGGCAAACTGGTTGTAGGAACTAAAAAATACGATTTAGCCTCGCAAAAAATTGCTGATGGTGTAATTGCTACCGAAACACTTGCTACGGCAAGTATGGCAGCACCGGCATTGGGCGAAGATGCATTTCAACGCATAATTAAAGAAACCAAAGAAGCAGATATTCTTTTCCTCATTCAGCAATCGAACTTACGCAATTCGGAGTTAAAGGACAAAGATGTTGTTGCATTACAACAATACATTAAAGACCTAAAGACTGCACCCAACAAACAACTGACTTCAGTTGGTGTTTCGGCATATGCTTCGCCGGACGGCGGCTTAGACCTCAATACCAAATTATCGGAAAACCGTGGATCTGAAACAGAAAAATTTGTTGGTAAAACTTTAAAAAGTGCAAAAGTTAATGGCGATATCGATGCAAAAACCACCGCAGAAGACTGGGATGGTTTTAAAGAATTGCTTGAAACATCAAATATTCAGGATAAAGATTTGATTCTTCGTGTACTTTCGATGTACAAAGATCCTGAAACGCGTGAAAAAGAAATTAAAAATATCTCTGCTGCTTACAAAGAGTTGGCAGACCAGATTTTGCCACAATTACGTCGTTCGAAACTTGCAGTAAATGTAAATATTATCGGAAAATCAGACGAAGAAATTTCGGCACTTGCAAGTACCAATCCCAAAGCGCTTAACGTAGAAGAGTTACTTTACGCCGCTTCTCTTGCAAAATCGGACGATGAAAAATTAACCCTATACAACAATGTGACCTCTAATTTCCCCAACGACTGGAGAGGTTACAACAACCTTGGATATATCTATTTCAAGGCCGGCAACATGGTTCAGGCCGAGCGATCATTTAAACGTGCAGCAGAGCTTAACAGCAAAGCACCGGAGGTAAACAACAATCTTGGCATTTTAGCCCTTGCAAGTGGCGAAAAAGATAAAGCTGAAGCCTATTTTGGCAAAGCAGCCGGCATTGGCAACGTACTCGATCACAATCTGGGTTTGGTTAATCTTGGCAAAGGCAACTACGAAGCAGCCGTAAAATCGTATGGCGCATGCACTGCAAATGATGCAGTACTTGCCCGCATTATGAACAACGATTTGAAAGGTGCTGGTGAAGCACTTGCAAAACAAAAAACACCGAATGCCACTTCGTATTATCTAAAGGCAATTATTGCAGCTCGCAGTGGCAATAAAATCGAAGCCATCCAGGCTTTAACTTCTTCCATTTCTGCAGATGCCTCAATGAAAGCTAAGGCAGCTACAGATCTTGAATTTGCTAAACTATTTGCTGATCCTGCGTTTAAAGCATTAGTAAAATAAACGATTTTATCGAAAATAAAATTGAGGGAGTCCGGTTTCGGACTCCCTTTTTTTATACCAAACCACCGGAAAAACAGTGTAAGTTGAGTGTGTATACCAAATAATTAAGATTCCTGTAAACAATTTTATCACAGTATCGGTTATCATACAAATCGGAGTAGCTAAAGATAAGAATTGAGATAATACCATTCGACATTGTATATTAATAACGAAAACAAAATGCGATGATTAGAAAATTATTGACTATGTTGGTTTTGAGCTTGCTCTTCGCTTGTACCTCTAAAAAAAGTGAAACAATAAAGCCATTGTTAACAGCCAAAGACACCATTACCGTCATTGCATCGGGAATGACGTGTACAGGATGCGAACAAACCATACAGGGTGCCATTGAAAAAGTGCCCGGTGTAGGCAGCGTTACAGCATCGCATCAGGACGGAAAAATTACCGTTATATGTATTAAATCCGAAACGGATACAATGGCCATAAAAAATGCCATTATACAGTCGGGGTACGAAGTGGTCAGTGTAACATTGTAATTGCATCGATAGTAAAATATGAGTGAACTTATTAACACAACTCCAACCCGGGATGCCGGCGAGGGAAAACAACCTGTTGACCGCCGCGATTTTCTAAAAAAAGCGGGCATTGTAAGTGCGGCTGGTGCAGTAGGCGCGGCAGCAGTTTATTCGGGATGGAATTTTCAGCAGAAAAAGCCCAACCACAATATGGTAACTGTTCGAACACCGGACAACAAGCTGATAGAGGTACCACGCGATTCGATAAAAACCTTTAAACCAATTTTAAGTGAACTTCAAAAACGCGGCAGAGAAGGACTGAAGGGGAAAAGATGGGTAATGGTCATCGATTTGGCAAAATGTCGTAATGCCCGTAAATGCATTCAAGGTTGCCAAACTGCGCATCACTTACGACCAAACCAATATCATATCAATACGCTTACCATGCAGGCTACCGAAAATACGCCTGCTTATTTTATGCCGAAACCTTGCCAACATTGCGATAATCCGCCTTGCGTATCGGTTTGTCCGGTAAATGCCACGTTTAAAAGACAGGATGGCATTGTACTCATCGACAACGAACGGTGCATCGGCTGTCGGTTTTGCATGGCAGCATGTCCCTATTCTGCCCGTATTTTTAACTGGGAGGAACCATTGCAGGACAATGGCTATCAGGAAAAAATAGTTGCTTACGAAAAGGCCTTGGCTGCCGGAGATGAAGCAACCATAGATAAATTAAAGTACGAAGTGGAGTATAATGTAGAATTAAACGTACCTCAAAAGAAGGGGACTGTTTCGAAGTGCCTTTTCAGTGCTGACAGATTACGCGAGGGCAAACTGCCCTATTGTGTTTCTTCCTGCCCCAATGGGGTGTATTGGTATGGCGACCAGAACGAAGACTCGGTAACCAATGGGACAACTAAAGAAACCACCAGGCTCACTACGCTTCTCGAAGAAAAAGGTGCATTCCAGTTGATGCCCGAATTAGGCACAAAACCACGGGTATATTATCTGCCGCCAAAGGATCGTCAATTTAAATTCGAAGACGACAGAAAACCCGAAGGAGAAGCATAACGGCATAATTGAACAATAAGAAAACAGTAAAGAGATGATTAAGGAAAATGAGAATCTTGAGCGCATTGCAAAAGAGATAATGAGACCGGTTGGCTTGAGCAAAAATTTCATATTGTGGATGAGTTTTTTAGGCGTAATCCTTGCTGCCAGTCTTGTAGCCTACGCCATTCAGTTACAAAACGGACTTACGGTAACCGGCATGCGCGATTATGTTTCGTGGGGCATGTATATTGCAAACTTTGTGTTTTTTGTTGCAACCAGTTTGGTAGGGATGCTCATAACATCTGTATTGGGTCTAACAGGCATTTCGTGGATTAAACCTATTGGCAGGATTGCCGAAATAATTGCAGTGGCATTTGCTGCTGTTGCCGGATTGGTTATTGTAAGTGACATGGGGCGTCCGGACAGATTAATCAACGTATTTATGTATGGCAGAATTCAATCACCAATTATCTGGGATGTTACAGTTGTAATAACCTACCTTACCCTGAGTACGCTGCTGTATTTCCTGCCTCTAATTCCGGATTTAGCCATAGCAAAAACCCGAATGGATCATTGCCCTGTATGGCTTCAGAAGTTATATGAAATACTTTCGGTAAAATGGGGCCACACGACGGAGCAATATAAAATAATGCTTAAATCGGTTCGCATACTAATGGTAGTTATAGTACCAACAGCGTTTGCCATTCACACCGTAACATCGTGGCTTTTTGCCTCAACCTTGCGCGTTGGATGGGACAGCACCATTTTCGGCCCCTACTTTTTAACCGGAGCATTCGTAGCCGGTTCAGCAGCAGTAGTGATAGCCATGTATGTTTTTAGAAGTAGTTACAAGCTCGAAAAATACATTACAGCGTTTCATTTCGACAAGATGGGTAAACTATTAGTGTTAACCATGCTGGTATATCTCTATTTCAACATCAACGAATATCTGGTACCGGCCTATAAAATGAAAGCTGCCGATGCAAAACACCTGCACGAATTGTTTGTAGGATCGCATGCATTTTTATTCTGGAGTGTTCAACTATGTGGTCTGATTATACCCATCATCTTATTGATATTTAAACCATTTCGCAAGCCGGTTCCAATGCTTATTCTTTCAATAGTCATACTTATCGGCGCATGGTTCAAACGACTCATTATCGTGGTACCAACCATGGAGGAACCATTTTTACCAAAACAACATGTACCACACGAATTTATGGTTTATACACCCACGGTAATTGAATCGATGATAACCATCGGTACCATTGTAATGGCCATTATGATTATCAGTATATTATCAAAACTATTTCCCGTAATACCTATTTGGGAGATGGCCGAAGAGGCAGAGAATGAATCAGAACATAAATTGAACGAATAAACAGCGCAACTATGCTAAAAAGATATTTTGCAGCAATCACCATACTGGCCACATTAAGCCAGGCAAAAGCTGAAGAGTGGGTGGTTCCGGCCGATAAAGCCAAAAAGGTAAGTCCTTTTGCATTTACTCCCGAATCGAAAAAGGCCGGCGAAGCACTGTACAAAGCAAATTGCATGAGCTGTCATGGCATGCCGGGAAAAAACAATGCAATACCCTTGGTACCACCACCACCGGATTTAGCAGGCACAGTGGCACAAAGCCTTGAAGATGGCGAATTTTTTTACAAAATAACCGAAGGTCGGGGACCGATGCCGAGTTTTAAAAACTCACTTTCGGCCAACGACATTTGGAATATTATTTCGTATCTGCGAAGTTTTAACGATAAATATGTGCAGGAAGTAGCGCGAAAAATAACGCGTGAAGGGATCACAGAGGGCAATATTCAAATCCTGTTCAAACTCATTAAAGAGAACAAACAACTTCAGGCCGAAGTAATGAACACCACTGCCGAAGGAAAAAAACCGATTGAAGGAGCCGCAGTGAAGCTTTTCGCCAAACGTTACTTTGGCAATTTGCCTATCGACGAAGAACGTGAAACAGATGCTTCAGGGATGGTGGCCTTCGATTTTCCGAAAGATTTGCCCGGCGATTCGACAGGCATGGTACATTTAAGTGCAAAACTTGTAGATGAAGATGCTTTTGGCGAAGTAAAATCAGATACAGTTTTTGCAATCGGCGCGCCCACCTGCAAACCGGCACTTAACGAGCAACGGGCCATGTGGAATGTGGTTCAGAAAGCCCCGCTTTGGATTTTATTTACCTATACCATCGGTGTGCTAACTATTTGGGGTATAATTTTTTACATTCTTTTACAGATTCGTAAAATATACATTCTGGGAAAAAACAAAGAAATATTAGGTGAATAATTTAAATAAAACAGATACAATGAAAAATTTAACTACAATTGGTCGTTTGCTCTTTGCTCTCCCTTTTATTTTTTTAGGGTTGAACCATTTTATAATGATGGATTTGTATCTGGGTACCATATCTTCTTATGTACCACTGGGTCCATTTACAATCATGCTCACGGGCATTTTTCTGATATTGGCAGGGATAAGTATCATACTGAACAAATACATCAAAGTTTCGACGGTATTGTTGGCTATTTTATTGGCAAGTTTTATTATAACCATTCATATCCCTAATCTGTTTAATGCCGATCCGGCAAAATCCACCATAGCTCTCGTCGAGTTGCTTAAAGATACCAGTTTACTGGGTGGAGCATTGATGATTGCGGGATACTTTCGGGAAAAAGACAACGACACTAAAAACACAAAAGCATGAATAAAACAATCATTGGCATTCTTTGGATCATTACTGCTGCCCTTACACAAGCTGTGGCTCAGGACAAAGAACCCGAAATTGGCATCGCAGAGCATCTTGGAAATACCATTCCGCTCGATCTTACCTTTTACAACGAAAACAGCGACACAGTTACATTACGAAGCTTGATTAACAAACCAACCATATTGTCGTTTGTATATTTCGATTGCCCGGGTTTGTGCAGCCCGTTGCTGTCGGGTATTGCAGATGTGGTAAGCCACACAGACATGAAACTTGGCAAAGATTACGACATTATTACCATCAGTTTTAACACACAGGATACACCCGAAAAAGCCCGCGAGAAAAAACAAAACTTTGTACAGAAAATTGGCACCGAAAGTCGCGGAAGCTGGAAATATCTTACCGGCGAACTCCATAACATACAGGCTATTACCGAGGCGGTAGGATTTAAGTACAAGCCCATGGGTGTGGATTTTTCGCATCCATCGGCCATCATTGTAGTAAGTCCCGAAGGAAAAATAACACGATACCTTTATGGCTTAAACTATTTGCCGTTCGACTTAAAAATGGCGGTAATTGAGGCCAAAAGGGGTGAAGCGAGACCAACGATTACAAAAGTGCTTGACTTTTGTTTTGCCTACGATATTGAAAAGAAATCGTATGCATTACAAACCACGCGCATTATCGGCATCGTTACGATACTCATGATTATTGCTGTGGCAACGATTATATTTTTCATTAACCGCAAATCGGGCAAGCAAGCCTGACAATCTTTTGATACAAAAAAGAATAAATAAATTATACGCATGGATAATGTAACAACACCGTCTCAGGAGAATTACCTGAATCACAAAACCGGTTTATGGTCGTGGCTTACCACAACAGACCATAAGCGAATTGGCCTGATGTATCTCTATGCCATCGTCATCTTTTTTCTGTCTGCGGCAGTTTTGGGACTGATGATGAAAGTAGAAAAAATGGTTCCCGGGCAAACCATCATGACGGCTCAAACTTACAATGCAATGTTTACACTACATGGCATTATAATGATATTTATTGTAGTAGTCCCCGGCTTATCGGCCGTATTTGGCAACTTTTTTCTGCCCATACTAATTGGAGCAAAAGATGTTAAGTTTCCAAAACTCAATCTTTTGTCATTTTATGTTTACATTGCCGGTGCCATTTTGGGTTTATTCTCGCAATTTGCAGGAGGCCACTCGCCCGATACCGGCTGGACATTTTACGTACCTTACAGTACCACGGCCTCAAGCAATGTGGTGTTAGCCCTTACAGCCGCCTTTGTTCTTGGATTTTCGTCTATTCTTACCGGATTAAATTTCATTGTAACCATTCATAAAATGCGGGCTCCCGGCATGACGTGGTTCAGAATGCCACTATTTCCATGGTCGCTGTATGCCACAGCATGGATTCAGGTTCTGGCCACACCGGTTATAGGTATTACATTACTTATGGTTATTGCGGAAAGAGTATTACACATAGGTTTTTTCGATCCGGCTTTGGGAGGCGACCCTGTACTGTACCAACATTTGTTTTGGATCTATTCTCACCCTGCCGTATATGTTATGATTTTACCCGCCATGGGTATAGTATCCGAAATATTCCCGACTTTCAGCCAGAAGCCAATATTTGGCTACGGTGCCATTGTGGTAAGTAGTCTGGCCATTGCTTTAGTAGGCTACTTTGTATGGGGACATCATATGTTTACTTCGGGTATTAGTTACTGGTCGCGATGGTTTTTTTCGTTCCTCACTTTTATTGTGGCTGTACCCAGTGCAATTAAAGTATTTAACTGGGTTTCGACCATGTATGGTGGTTCGGTAGATATGAAACCGCCATTGTTATATGCCATTTCATTTATCTTTCTCTTTATGATAGGTGGATTTACCGGCCTTACTTTGGGATCCTTAGCACCCAATATTCAATTACACGACACCGATTTTGTGGTAGCCCACTTTCACTATATTATTTTCGGGGGTATGGGATTTGCTTTTTTTGCAGCCATGCACTATTGGTATCCCAAAATTTATGGCGTAATGTATAGCGACCGATGGGCCTACATTGGTTGGGGGGTATTATTTACAGGCTTCAACATTTTGTATTTCCCTATGTTTATTTTGGGAATCCAGGGTATGCCACGCCGCTATTTCGATTATTTGCCTGAGTTTAAAACAACCCAAATGATTTCGTCAATTGGTGCAGTCATTTTGTTTACAGGTTTAATTATTATGATATCGAACCTGATATACCACAGGCGGCGTGGTGCTATTGCGCCTCAAAACCCATGGCATGGCGTTACACTCGAATGGATGATTCCTTCGCCACCGCCACACGAAAACTTCGATGAAGTGCCAACCATCACCGAAGAACCATATACATTTCACAATCCGGTAACGAAATAAAACAGAATAAATATGTCGAACACAGCACATCATGCAGCGCATGGTATAGACCGCGATTCGGGGAAAATGGGAATGTGGTTATTTCTTTTTACTGAGATGTTTTTATTTGGCGGACTATTTTTGGTTTATGCCGTAATGCGCTCACAATACCCCAAAGAATTTCACGAAGGGTCATTGGAACTCAATGTTTTTATTGGCACCCTCAACTCGGTAATCCTGCTTATTAGTAGTGCCACCATGGCCGCAAGTCTAACTGCCATTCAAAAAAACGACAAAAAAATGGCACTTCGTCTGGTTCTAACCACACTTATATTAGCCATTACCTTTATGGTTTTTAAGGGTTACGAATGGAACCATAAGCTCGAACTGCATCTCTATCCGGGATCGGAGGTGATGAGAAATTTAGCAAAAGGCGAAATAATGTTCTTTGGTTTGTATTTTATGATGACCGGATTGCATGCTTTGCACATCATAATCGGTTGCACATTACTTACCATTGTGGCTATAAAAATAAAAAAGGAAAGCATTAACAGTCAAAATTTTCTTCTACTCGAAAACAGTTCGCTTTACTGGCATCTTGTGGACTTAGTTTGGATATTTCTGTTTCCGTTATTGTATTTAATTTCATAAAACACACGTATGAAAGAGCACGTCAATCACATACCAAGTTACAATCTGATTATAAAGATATTAGTAGCGTTGCTGTTTTTCACCTTTATAAATACAGTTACTTCTACCGAACAGTTTGGCACGCTGGCCATTGTATTATCATTGGTCTACGCTGTGGTCAAAAGCTTTTTGGTATTGTCGTATTACATGCACCTCAAATACGAAAGTCGCTTTATGCAGTATATGGTGACAGGTGTTTTTGTATTGTTTACGCTGGTTATATTCATTACATTCATCGACTATTCATTCCGATAGTCGCCCTAAAAAATTGCAATTATGTTTGAAGGAGCATCAAATTTAGCAGCAGGCGTAGATAAGGCGTTTGACTTTATTTTCTATATCTCTGCCTTTTTTATTATCGGCATCACGGGGTTTATGGTGTTTATACTATTTAAATTTGCCCGAAAACGCCACAAGCAGCCACAACAATTTCGCGGCAGTGTAAAGCTGGAGGTATTATGGACCTTAATACCTACTATTATAGCCCTACTGATGTTCTACTATGGCTGGCAGGGCTTTAAGCCCATGCGGGAGGTCCCCAAAGGTGCCATGGAGGTAAATGCCATTGGCCGTATGTGGGAATGGGAATTTGACTACGGCAACGGAAAACGGTCTAAAGAACTGGTATTGCCTGTAAACCGCAATGTAAAACTCAACCTAATATCCGAAGACGTGAACCACAGTTTGGCGATTCCGGCATTTAGAGTAAAAGAAGATGTGGTACCGGGTTACAAAAACTACCTTTGGTTCAAACCTACTAAATTGGGCGATTACGACATTTACTGTACCGAATATTGTGGGTTGAACCACTCCGGTATGCTTTCGAAGGCTAAGATTTTAGATTCTGCGGCCTATAATCAATGGCTTGCCGAATTAAAAGTAACAAAGGTACTCCCGAGTTCCGAAGGGCTGGCACTGATGAAAAAGAACAACTGCCTCTCGTGCCATTCCATGTCGGGTGCAAAAGTCGTTGGTCCACCGTTAAACGGCATCTTCGGCAAAAAGAGCCTCGTGGTTACCTCATCGGGCGAAAAGGAGATTACGATAGACGAAGCCTATCTAAAACGATCGATACTATCGCCCAACGACGAAGTTGTAAAAGGTTTCCCGGCAGTAATGCAAAGCTATAAGGGTGTGGTTTCCGACGAAGACATACAGAAAATGGTCGATTATTTAAAAGCACAGGATGCCGAATAAGCCACCAATCAGCATATTAGTTTTGGCAAAATTCCGATTGTCGCTCATGGTCACATTTTCGGCTATGGTTGGCTTTTGGCTCAATGGCGAAGGCCATATTTTGCAGGGTCTATGGCTGTTTGCAGGCGTGTTGCTGCTTTCGGGCGGTGCTTCGGCACTAAATCAGGTGCAGGAGTGGCATCTCGATGCAATCATGCAACGAACCAAAAGTCGCCCGATTCCATCGCACCGCATTTCTCCGGCAAAAGCATTTACCATATCGTGGGCTCTTATCATAGCCGGTGCCATAGTATTACGGATTAATGGAATTACACCAATGATTTTAGGTTTAGCCAATGTGCTATTTTACAATGGGATATATACCCCAATGAAGCAATATACATGGTTTTCTATTTTTCCCGGTGCGCTTGTAGGTGCTGTTCCGCCATTAATTGGATTCACTTCGGCAGGTGGATCGATGCTGGCTCCGGTAGCCATTTTTATTGCCACATTTGTTTTTATCTGGCAGGTTCCGCACTTTTGGCTCCTTATCATTAAGTATGGTAAAGAATATGAAGCGGCAGGCTTTGCAAGTATCAGCAACAGGCTCAACCAAAAACAGATAAAGCATCTTATATTTTCGTGGACGTTGCTTACTTCTGCCTTTTTAATGTCGTACCCGTTGTTCGAAATTACTTTGAACAACGGCCTGCTTTACGCTATGTTGTTGCTCAACATCGGGTTTATTGGCTATTTCTACCGGTTATTGTACAATCAAACATCAAAAAACAGCATACGCAATGCATTTATCCTAATAAACTCATTTGCTATGGTTGTTTTTGCGCTTTTGGTAGTGAGTCGGTACATTTAGTATTGCGGAGCATTTTAAAATACAAAACGCGCCTGAAGGAGAGCTCCTAAAGGCGCGTTTTTTGCACACTTGGGGTTCAACCCAAATTACTCTTTCAAAGCGTTCCAGCCTTGCGCCATGATTTCAATTTCGTTATCGCCACGGGTTACCAGATACAGGCCGTGATGTTCTTCGGCGATATGTCCAATAATTTTCACATCGTCGAGTTCAAGCACCTTATCGTGCATACTCAATGGCACAGTGAACAACAATTCGTAATCCTCGCCACCATTTATAGCCACAGTGGTAAGGTTCATATTCAGTTCTTCGGCCATTTTTGCCGTTTGATAATCTATTGGCAACCGCTCTTCGTAAACCCTGCAACCCACTTTCGATTGTTTACAGATATGAATGAGTTCCGACGATAGGCCATCGGAAATATCAATCATCGATGTGGGTACTATACCCGCATTTTCGAGTTGTTTTACAATATCAACGCGAGGCGATGGCTTCAGAAAACGCTCCAGGATATAATCGTATCCATCAAAATCGGGTTGGGCTTCGGCCTCATTACCCTGAAACACTAACTTTTCGCGTTCGAGCAACTGAAGACCCATGTATGCCGCACCAATATTTCCCGAAACACACACCAGATCGGTATATTTTGCACCGGAGCGGCAGGTAATTTTTTCCTCTTCGGCTGAACCGATACAAGTGATGCAAAGCGTTAGTCCGGTCATCGAAGCCGAAGTATCGCCCCCAATAAGATCTACCCCAAATTCGGCACAAGCCAGATAAATACCATCATAAAGCTCTTCGAGCATCTCCACCGAAAACCGTTTCGACACGCCAATTGCCACAGTAATCTGTTCGGCCTTTCCATTCATAGCCACCACATCCGACACATTTACGGCCACCGCCTTATAGCCCAGGTGGCGCAAAGGCGTATAGGTGAGGTCGAAATGAATGCCTTCGAGCAACAAATCGGTGGTAACAAGGGTTTTGGTCGAACCTATGCCCAGTACTGCACAATCGTCGCCAACGCCTTTAAAGGTAGAAGCATTTACTGTTTCGATGCCTGATGTCAATTTTTCAATCAGACCAAATTCGCCTACTGTTTTTATTTCTGTCCTTTTCATTTTTAAATTTTTTCTGAACCCACCACATTGACTTCCGGCACCAGTGTTATGCCGGTTTTTTCGAATACAGTTTGAATCACATAGCGTGCCAATTCAACAATTTCGGCAGCCGTTGCGCCACCAAGATTTACCAAAACCAACGCCTGATTTTTATGTACAGCGGCATTACCCATTACAAACCCTTTGAGTCCGCAACGGTCAATAAGCCAGCCTGCGGGTACTTTTACACGATCGCCTGAGCTATACGAAGGCACGTCGGGCCAAATCGTTTGCAATTGGGCATACATTTCGGGTTGAACCACCGGGTTGGTAAAAAAACTACCGGCATTCCCTAATTCACTGATGTCAGGCAATTTACTTCTGCGGATGCCCGTAATCGCTTTACGCACATTTACCAACGATGCGCCACCCAAGGCCTCAACAGCACGATTTACATCGCCATAATCGAGCCTAAACTGCGGATGGAGGTTCAATACAAAATCCACAGAGGTAATAATGGCTTTGCCGGCCAATGCATGTTTAAACACACTATCGCGATACCCAAATGCACACTCGGCTTTGGATAGCGAATATGCCAGACCTGTTTCATAATCCACGTAATGAACCGCGACGATACATTCGGCTGCTTCGGTACCATAGGCACCAATGTTTTGCACCGGCGATGCCCCCACAGTTCCCGGAATGTCGCTCAGGTTTTCGAGTCCGCCAAATCCATTATCAACACACCACTGTACCAGATCGTCCCAAACTACACCAGCTCCTGCTTTTACAGTAACTTCTTTTTCGGTTCGAACCAAAACTTCTAACGTTTTGATACCTGAATGCAGTACCAGGCCATCGAAATCGGATGTAAAAAGCACATTACTGCCCCCGCCCAGAAAGAACACAGGCAAAAACCCGGTGTTGCGGAGAGGAAATCGATAAGCTCCGATTCTTTAGTATAGTAAAAAAAGTAGCGGCAACGGGCATCAATGCCAAACGTATTATACGTTTTCAGTGCGCAATTCTGTATCACTTTTGCCTTATCCATTCCACCGATATATTATGATGTACAAAACCGTTGTTGCGGTTCATTCATAAACCCACAACAACGGTTGTAATATAGTATTTATTAGAGAATACTAAAGGATTAGTGTCCCTTTTGCATTGTAATTAAAAATTCGTCGTTGGTACGTGTTGATGGTAACCTATTGCGAATGAACTCCATAGCTTCAACCGGATTCATATCGGCAAGGAAATTACGCAGCACCCACATGCGCGAGAGGAAATCTTTTTCGAGAAGCAAATCTTCGCGTCGAGTGCTCGAAGCCACAATATCCACGGCTGGATAAATGCGTTTGTTCGACAATTTGCGGTCGAGCTGCAACTCCATGTTGCCGGTACCTTTAAACTCTTCGAAAATCACTTCGTCCATTTTTGAACCTGTTTCGGTGAGTGCCGTAGCCAGAATGGTGAGTGATCCACCTTCTTCGACGTTACGGGCGGCTCCGAAGAATCGTTTTGGTTTGTGCAAGGCGTTAGCATCCACACCACCGGAAAGCACTTTACCAGATGCCGGAGAAACAGTGTTGTAAGCTCGTGCCAAACGGGTAATAGAGTCGAGCAAAATAACCACATCGTGACCACATTCCACCAATCGTTTGGCTTTTTCGAGCACAAGACCAGCCACTTTAACGTGTCTTTCGGCCGGCTCATCAAATGTAGAACTTACAACCTCGGCCTTTACATTGCGCGCCATATCGGTTACCTCCTCCGGGCGTTCGTCAATCAGGAGAATAATCATGTAAACCTCCGGATGGTTCGACGAAATGGCGTTTGCTATATCTTTAAGCAGTATGGTTTTACCTGTTTTTGGTTGAGCCACAATTAAACCGCGCTGACCTTTTCCTATCGGGGCAAACATATCGACTACGCGAGCCGAAAGGTTGTTTGCATTACCACTACCGCTAAGATTAAATTTTTCATCGGGGAACAGTGGCGTAAGGTGATCGAACGGTACACGGTCGCGAACCTCTTCGGGACGACGGCCATTTATTTTGTCGACTTTTACTAACGGGAAGTATTTTTCGCCCTCTTTCGGCGGACGGATACAACCGTTAACCGTATCGCCTGTTTTCAAACCAAAAAGCTTAATCTGCGATTGCGACACGTAAATATCATCGGGCGAATTGAGGTAGTTGTAATCTGCCGAACGCAAAAACCCAAAACCATCGTTCATAATTTCGAGCACACCGGTACTCTCAATAATACCATCGTACTGATAATTTTTATCCGGCCCTTTAGCCTTTTGTGGCTGTTGTTGCTCTGTGGAACCACCATTGGATGGGGCTGCAGCTACTGTTTCGCGGGGCTGCGACGGGAATTCGGTACGTGGTGATTGAGGCGAAGGCACATTGGTTCGGGGCATCGATTGAAATTGACGGGTCTGTGGCTGATAAGAAGGTTTTTCGTAAGGATTGGATTCACGACGTTGGTAATTATCGTAGGATTTACGAGAATCGTTACGATCGCCACCACGGTCATTCCGGTCATTTCTCTCAAAACGATCGGCACTCCGCTCAAAACGATCGACACGTTCAGGTCGTTCAACGCGTTCGGTACGGTCGCCACTATCAAAACGGTCGCGATCCCGGTCTGATCTGGGACTAAAGGCCGATTCTTCATAACGGGGCAATACGACCTGACGGGCAGGAGGTACTACCTTTTTGGTAACCACATCGCCTTTTGTATTGGCAGATGCTGCGGCTAAACGGGAGCTTGTTTGAATTCTTGCTCGTTTTGGTTTATATCCTTCTTCCGAATCATCGTCCGAATCGTCATCAGAATCAGATTTGTCTTTTTTATCAGCTTCCAAATCATCATTTACGATATCATCGTCGTCCATATCGGCCAATTGCATCACTTCATCTACAGGGCTTTCATCGGATTTTGATGCCGGACCTCTCTTTCGGCCAACGACTTCAATGGAATTTGGGCCGTCTTTTTGCACTTTAAGAATGACATCAATTAATTCATTCTTTTTATAGCTTTCAACCCGTTTGATTTTAAGTTCTTTGCCAATTGCTCTAAGTTCTAAAAGCAATTTGCTGTTTAATTCGTTTACATCGTACATGTTATGAGTGGAATTAAAAGAGACAAGATAACGTTCTTTCTTGCATAAATCTTACCAACTTAAACTTGATTGTTTTTGAAAATCTTTGTTTGTTTGATTGTTCTAATTCGATAGAATAGCGCGACAAATATAGGCTATATTTTTATTACCACAAAAAAATTATTTTAAAACACTCTTGAATATTCAATATTTTGCATTTGTTTTAAAACAATTTGGACCCAACAATCCCTCTTTTAAAGCCAGCATCAACAATATTAAGGATTTACATCAACCTTTACAATATGTCACATTTTAAAACAACAGCACAAAATGGTTAAAAAAAAACGCTACCCTGCATTAAACAGGCAAAATTTTTGTAAACTCTATTTGTTTATTTTATTTTTTGCAGCAAATTCCGACGGGCTCATATTAAATTTTTCCCTGAACCGCTTTCTGAAAGTATTTATGTCGTTATAGCCAATATCCCACGACACTTCTGAGACTGTTCTGTTGCCTGCACGCAACATTTCTGCAGCATACTTCAGTTTCACATTGCGTATAAATTGTATCGACGTTTCGCCTGTGAGTGCTTTAATTTTGCGGTTAAGATAGATACGCGACACGCCATATTCTTCGGCAAGTTGTTCTACTGAATAGTTGGCATCTGCGAGACTTTTTTCTATCAAACCCAAAATTTTGGCTAAAAATTTAGAATCGGCGGGTGTATTGGAAACCAGATCGGGATTAATTTTTATTTCGTTCTGAAAGCGCAGTCTCAGTTGTTCGCGATTTGCCACCAGCGAACGAACATTTGCTTTCAGAACATCAATATTAAACGGTTTGGAGATATAACTGTCTGCTCCAATTTCGTAACCGTCTATTTGCGTATCGGCCGTATTTTTTGCCGTGAGGATTAAAACAGGGATATGACTTGTTGCTTCATGCTCTTTAATCCGTGCACACATTTCTATTCCATCCATTTTGGGCATCATTACATCGGTAATTACCACATCGGGTATTTTCTCCGAACACACCGACAATCCCGCTTCGCCGTCTCCGGCCTCGTAAACTTTAAATTCATCTTTAAAGAGATTTTTAATCTGTTTTCGCAAATCATCATTATCTTCTACGATAAGTAAAGCAGGCATTGAATCGGATTTACAAATTGTGTGATTATCGACAGTTTCGACATCACCAAAATCCCGGGTTGGTATAGTTTGAAATAAGATAGAAGGGGAGTCTGCCAATGTTTCCGGCAAGAAATGAGAATTTCCGCGTTTTAGTTTTACAAAAAATGTAGTGCCGGTATTTTCGGTGGTATTAAAGCCTATTTCACCATGATGCATATCGACAAAACCTTTTGATAACGCCAATCCAATACCAGTTCCACTAATAAAATGTTTCTTTTTACTATCGCCCTGAAAGTATCTTTCGAAAATATGTACAGAATCTTCGGCCGAAATGCCGGTACCCGAATCGCTCACTGTAATCGTTACCATTCCGGCGACCAAATCGTCGGAAACATTTAACGCAACGACTCCATTTTCGCCAGTATATTTAAAAGCGTTCGAAAGCAAGTTATATATTACTTTTTCCATCTTATCTACATCGAACCAAAGGATATCATCGCCGGTAAGCGGAGTGAAGCGATACGTAATTTTTTTTTGTCGGGCTAGCATTTCGAATGCTTGGAAAATGTTTTGAAGAAAACCATTTAGCCCCTGTTGTGACGGTTTTATTTGATGTTTATTCTGATCGAGTTTTCGAAAATCAAGAATCTGGTTAACCAATCTAATCATTAAGCCAACCTGGCGACTGATCATATTGAGGTGATAATTCTGCTCTTTAGAAAATGCGCTCCTACCCTCGTTAATTAGCTGTTCCAAAGGCGTGGTTATAAGAGATAATGGCGTACGAAATTCGTGAGAAATATTTGTAAAGAACTGAAGCTTTAATTGTGTAATCTCTTCTAAACGGTTCTTTTCGATATTTGCGATTAATAAATCACGTTTTCTGCGCACAATTGTTTGTGAAATATGCACAATAAGAATGATGAGCCCGATTAAAATGAGTGCATAAATAAAAAAAGCCAATCCACTTCGGTACATTGGGGGTTTAATTCTAATAGTTACTTCTATTGGATTACTGGCCCACACGTTATCGCAGTTTGAACCGATAACCTTAAATTTGTATACACCATCGGGAATATTAGTATAATTTGCCATACGATACACTGGCGATGCTTTATACCACTCTTTATCGAACCCTTCCAAAATATACCGGTAGTTACTTTTTTGCGGCGAATTAAATTGCACGCCCACAAAGCCGATTGAAAAACTATTGTGCTTGTAATCGAGTACAATATTATGTGTATATTCCAATGCTTTATCAAGGATTTTTACACCATCAACGGTGTCGTTACATTCTACTTTTTTGTTAAGAATATAAAAGTCTGTAAAATAGAGTAATGGTCTCGATGTATCAACGGTAAGTTTACTGGGTTTAAAAACATTGAATCCTCTGATCCCCCCCATTACAATATCGCCATTTTTACGTCGCAACCCACAGATTTCTTCATTATCCTGCAAACCATCCTCTTTATCGTAATTTAGCACACTACCATCTTTGGGATTGTAGCGGGAGAGTCCTTTATTACTAGCAAGCCAAAGCATGCCATTTTCATCTTCTACAATTGTTTTAATGGTATTATTCGGCAAACCATCTTTAACAGAAATGGTAGAGAATTTAAAGGCACTTTCATCTGTAGACTCTTCATATTTTAATAAACCCCCGCCCATGGTTCCAATCCAAATTATCCCATTTTTTGCCTCAACTATTTGTAAAATATAATCGTGACTAATATTTTGATTGGTTTTGCCAATACTAAACTTTTGAAACTTTGGATTTTTTTCACAAGATTCTGAATGGCTCAATCGGTTCAGGCCTTTATCGGTACCAATCCAAACACGCTTTTTGCTGTCTACAAAAATACTTCTGATAATATACGAGTCGATTGAATGCTCGTTAACAGATGAGGGTACGAACTGTCGAAGATCCTTAAACTGACCATTGGGCCCGACAACTAAGCGCCAAAGCCCCTCACTATAGGTTCCTAACCACAAAGTAGAATCGTTTTGACTCGCAATGGCAAAAACATGTCCTAAGGCCCGCACCGTGTCGGGAAGCTCTATTTCTTTCATAGTTTCGGCATTTACAGCCGTTAAAAATGCAGGAAAACTGGTACCCAGCCAAATGGTGCGTTTAACTTTTCCGTCCGTTTTAATTCGGGATTCTCCTACGGCATATACGCGGTCTTCGTTTTGCGTTGTATTGGCAACTATTTTCAGAAAACCATTGGCATAATTACTCCCATTTTTGAGATAATTTACGCCACCCTCTTCGGTACCAATCCACAGATTTTGTTGACTATCTTCGAACATACACCGGGTAAGGTTATTAGATATAGACCCAAATTCAGAAGTGTGGTAAAAATTCATAAAACTTACCGGCACTTCCCGAATGACATTCACCCCACCCCCCCGGGTTCCTACCCAAATCTTGTTCGACTCATCGCCAACCAGGCAGGTAATAATATTACTGCTTAACCTCTCATTTCCATAGTTACTATTTAACAGTTTTGAAAAAGCCCATTTTCCATTTGCCTGCTTTTCGAAACAACTAATTCCATTTCGAAACCCATTCCAAATTTTATTATTGTGGTATAGAATTAGAAAAGAGCGAAAATCGGAAATTGGTTCTATTTTATAACTGTTACCACTCGCGGTTTTAACAATGGCGTTAATACCTACCCCGCCGGTAAGGACACCATTTTCAAAGTCGCAGATGGTTTCACCCATACAATCAAATGTTTTAAAACGCACATTTGATGCCGGTGCATCGGGGTTTAAAACCAATTGAGTAAAGTGGTTGGTTCCTATCCAAATATTACCGCTTTTGTCTTCAAAAATGGCTTTTACATTATTGGGAACATGATCCACCACCGAATCCATTGGAAAGAAATCGGCTATTTTTATTTTTTCCATTTTTTCGTCGAACTGCACGCGGGTTGTACCATTCCAGTTTCCTATCCAAACACGATCATGTCGGTCCACCATAAGTGTGCTTACGTCGTTGGTAATTCCATCTGGCCGCTCAGTTTTGGAATAACCATAACTGGTAAATGTATTGGTTTTAGGATCCAGCTTACAAATTCCTTTTCCGTAGGTTCCAATCCATATATTACCATGAGAATCTTCATCAACAGCAATAATGAGATTACTGCTAATCGAATTTTTATTGTTTTCTATCCGGTACGTTTTATATCCATAACCATCGTAACGGTGCAGGCCATCGAGAGATCCAATCCAAATATACCCCCGGCTATCTTTAAAAATACAATTAACATCGTTTTCGGGAATATCTTTTAAAACATTTATTTTAAGATTGTCACCGTTATCGGAAAAATATTCCGGCGGCATAGCCCAAAGCCAAACCGGACACAAACAACATCCTATAACAATTATTAATCCCTGAAGAACCTTTCGTATCATTCATCACATTATTTATACGTACGAAGTTAATCAT
>QKHT01000121.1 GCA_003249935.1 Bacteroidota bacterium | reverse complement strand
ATTAAAAATCTTCAGTATTTTTTCTCCAATTTCAAAAGATTGCTATATTTGCAATCTCAAATTAAAACTGCCTCGTTGTGTAATGGTAGCACAGCAGATTCTGGTTCTGTTTGTCTGGGTTCGAGTCCTGGCGAGGCAACAAAAAAGACGGTAAACATTAGTTAACCGTCTTTTTTTGTTAGTTATAATTACTATTTCCGTATTAAAGTAACATACGAAAAAGCAAAATCTGTTTTCTCTCCCTTAGAAAAATCTTCCCGTTCAATTTCCACCCAGGAGTTAAAATCTATTTCAGGAAAAAATGTATCAGCTTCGTAATCGCGGTGTACAATCGTTAGATATAGTTTACTCACCAATGGAAAAAACTGATTATAAATCATACCTCCACCCATTATAAAAGCCTCTTCTGCATTGTTAACCTTTTCAATGGCTTCCTGTATCGAAGAGACCATTTCACAACCTTCAAACTGGTCCTCAGGATTATCCGAAATAACAATATTTCTACGGTTGGGCAATGGCCATTTTGGCAAACTAAGCAAGGTATTCCGGCCCATTATTACGGGTGAACCTGATGTGATAGACTTAAAGCGTTTGAGGTCGCCCGGTATATGCATCAAAAGCTCGTTATTTTTTCCAATTGCAAAGTTTTGCGCAATAGCGACAATTATCGACAAATTTTTATACATAATATACAATTATACAGCTACTTCACCTTTAATATGTGGATGCGGATCGTAATCGACTAATTCGAAATCACTAAATTTAAATCCAAAAATATCCTTTACCTGCGGATTTATAATCATTTTGGGCAATAATTTCGGTTTGCGGCTAAGTTGAAGTTCAACCTGCTTGTAATGATTGCTATAGATATGAGCATCGCCCAAAGTATGCACAAAATCGCCCGGTTGTAAATCTGTTACCTGAGCCACCATAAGGGTTAGTAAGGCATAGGAAGCGATATTGAAAGGTACACCAAGAAAAGTATCGGCACTCCGTTGATAAAGCTGACAACTAAGTTTACCTCCAGCCACATAAAACTGAAAAAAAGCATGACATGGCGCCAGATGCATTTCGGGCAGTTGTGCCACATTCCATGCACTTACAATAATTCTGCGGGAATCGGGGTTGTTTTTTATATCGTTAACTGCATTGCTAATTTGATCGACAAAACCACCGTTGTAATCGGGCCAACTTCGCCATTGATAGCCATATATTGGTCCAAGATCGCCGTTTTCATCAGCCCACTCGTTCCATATTCTAACACCATTTTCCTGCAAATAGGCCACATTGGTACTGCCTTGCAAGAACCACAAAAGTTCGTGAATTATGGATTTAAGATGTAGCTTTTTGGTTGTTACCAAAGGAAATCCTTCAGACAAATCAAAACGCATCTGATGTCCGAAAATGCTTTTGGTACCGGTTCCGGTTCTGTCATCTTTTTCAATGCCATCTGTAATAATTCGTTGCAATAATTCGTGATATTGTTTCATCTATTTATTATTTTGCCTTAAAACTGGTTGAAGTAACCCGGAATTCTGTACGTCTGTTTATTTGATTCGCAATCTCCTGCTGATCTAATGGAAGCGTAAGAATAAATTCGGGAGTAAGAACATCGCCCTCTTTTAAAAATTTGTATTTTTCACTCCACTCCTTGTCTATACTTACCGGAACAGATTTTCCATATCCTTTAGAAGTGAGACGATTACTATTAATACCTTTAGAAATTAAATAGTTAACAACCGACTGAGCTCTTTTGGCCGACAGATCAAGATTGTAAGCATCATTTCCAACCATATCTGTATGGGCACTTATCTCGATAGAAATATTGGCATTTTCCGATAAATTTTTAACCAGTTTATCCAACTCAGCAGCCGAACCGGTTGTTACATCCCACTTTCCAAATTCAAAAAAGATATTATTCAACCGAACCGGTTTTCTCACAGAAGTTAAACTAAAATTTTGTGTAAATATTTTTGATTCTTTCAATCCCGTAGTAGAAACTTCAGCTTTATCATTTAAATATCCTTTAGCCGAAACCAGATATACATAATCTACACCTTTCTTTAATGCAATCGTAAATTTACCATCCCGTTTAGGCGAATATTTTTCGTTTGAACCATCATTACCGATAATTCTTATATTGGCATCGGGTAATGGATTTCCTGAACCGGAATCGGTAATAATCCCCGATAATTCAAATTTGGCTTCTGGTTTAATAAACGAATAAATGTGGTCATAACCGCGTATTTTATCGGCGCGATTTGATGTAAAGAATCCCCTTTCTTCATTTGGCGCAAATGTAATACCAAAATCATCTGCATTACTATTTATCGGAATTCCCATATTCGAAACATGCCACTGCCCCGAATCGGACAATACCGCACAAAACAGATCAAGGCCGCCAAACCCCGGATGACCATTAGAAGCAAAATATAATCGGTTCGAACCACGTACTACAGGATATAATTCATCTCCGGATGTATTAATCTGCGGCCCTGCATTTTCGGGGTCGGTCCATTTATCACCCATTTTTTTAATGAACCAAATATCTTTCCCTCCATACCCACCTTTAAGATCGGAGGCAAAAAACAAAACATTCTCATCGGCCGACAAGGCCGGATGTGCCAAAACCAAAGAATCAGCAATGGAATCTGTAAATATTTTAAACTTTTGAGGAGCCCCCCATAAAGCACCGGAGCGTTCAGTTCTATATATTTCTACCCCATTTGACTTTCCGGGAATCTGCCGGCAAATAGAGTAATACATCACTTTACCATCAGGCGAAACCGTAACGGCCCCCTCATCATCGGGCGTATTAATTGGACCAACTAATGGTTCAGGCGTTAACCAACGTCCTTTGCTGTCGATTCGCGACGAGTAAATATCATTGTTTTTTAAACCAGTGATACGACTTGTTTTTAGCGATTTACCCCCATCTCTGGTTGAATTGAAATAAACCAAATCGGCCTCCTTACCCACGATTACCGGACAAGCTTCGCTTTTACGCGAGTTGAAACTCTTAAAAAGTTCCACCTTATAACCCGTAGTTTCCTTTGCCCATATTGCCAGACTATCGCAGGAAATTATGCCATTAATGGCTCTCTGACTTTCGGGATGCTTTTCAAGATATATTTTGAAACCGGTTTTTGCATCTCGCGTGTTACCCATTTTAAGCGACACATCTGCCATTTGAAGAAAAATGATGCTATCAGCAAATTTGTACCTTAAAGCGGCCCTATAGGCACTCAACGCTTTTATATTTTGCTGGTTCAAGCGGTAACATTCTCCCAGATAATAATTAGATTTTCCTTTTTCTTCAGGCGTTTTGGCGCGACGAGTTGCTGTACGGAATGAGGCAACGGCTCTTGAATATTCACCTGTTTCAAACCTTTTTACCGCTTTTTTGTAAGCCGTAGACGTTTTACACCCTGAAAGTGCCAATACGATTAATGCCGAAAGCAATATTATTTTTTTCAACCCCATAATTATCAAACATTCTTAAAAGAAAACTAAAACTATTAACGAGTTTTTTTTCAAAATATTTTTTACAAACTTTGCTATCGCAAATGTAACAGAAAATTCAGATGTTTAAATTTCTTATTTTATTACTATTAGTGGTTTTAATATTGCGTTATATCAATAAGTTAATAAATTCTATATTAAGACCAAACAATTCAAATACCAATCAATACGCAAAAAAACAAGAAGGAGAAGTTACCATTAACACTAAAACATCCGCATCGTCGAAGCTCTATTCAAAAGAAGATGGCGAATACGCTGATTACGAAGAAATTAAATAATTTCGTTTTTTTCAGGATAATCCAGCGTATAATGTAATCCCCGGCTCTCTTTTCGATTACCAGCCATTTTAATAACCAGATAGCCCACATTAATGGCGTTTCGTAGTTCACAAATATCTTTTGAAACGATTGACCTGATATACAAATCTTCCGTTTCGCGATATAATATTTCCAATCGCTCATGGGCCCGTTTTAACCGAAGATTTGAACGTACAATACCAACATAATTACTCATAATCTGCGCAAGCTCCCGAGAACTCTGTGTTATAAGTACATTTTCTTCGGGTAAGGAAGTGCCATCATCATTCCAATTTGGCACGCCTACCTTAAACTCAAGTTCGGAGACTTTTGTTATTGCATCCTCGGCAGCCGCATGTGCATATACCACGGCTTCTAACAAAGAATTTGAAGCTAATCGATTGGCACCGTGCAAACCGGTATGTGCACACTCGCCCACAGCATACAAACGATGTATTGATGACTGTCCGGATTGATCGACCTTAATTCCCCCACAAACAAAATGTGCAGCAGGTACTACGGGTATATATTCTTTTGTGATATCAATTCCCAATCCAAGACATTTTTCATAAATCATAGGATAGGAACTTTTTGTTTCCCCGGCATCTTTATGGGTAACATCAAGATAAACAAAATCACATCCACTGCTTTTTAACTCATGGTCGATAGCACGGGCTACCACATCACGAGGTGCTAATGAACCACGTTCATCGTAACGATGCATAAAACGTGCACCTTTTTGGTTTCTTAATTCTCCGCCATAGCCCCTTAAAGCCTCGGTAATTAAAAAGCTTGGTCTTTCCTTTGTATTGTAAAGCGATGTAGGATGAAACTGAACAAATTCCATATCCTGAACAATTCCCTTTGCGCGATAAACCATGGCAATTCCATCACCAGTTGCCGTTGTTGGATTTGTTGTATTTTGATATATACTACCAATACCTCCGGTGGCCATTATGGTAACCTTTGACAAAAACGTCGACATCTTTCGGTCTTTCAGGTTCAATACATAAGCACCATAACATTCCGTATCAGTATTCCACCGATGCACAATTTTTCCTGTATGATGTTGGGTAATAATATCAACAGCAAAATGATGCTCTAAAACTTTGATATTGGGATGCGACTTCACTTTTTTAATCAGTGCATTTTGTATAGCACTGCCTGTAAAATCTTTTACATGTAGGATACGATGATCGGAATGTCCACCTTCACGATGCAAATCAAATTTACCATCATTCGTTTTATCGAAATCTACGCCCCAATTCAGCAAATCATTTATACGTGCCGGGGCCTCCTTAACTACTTTTTGAACCACCGATATATCATTTAAACCATCACCGGCAATCATGGTATCATTGATATGTTTTTCAAAATTATCCGGTTCATACATTACAGAAGCAATACCCCCCTGAGCATAACTGGTGTTTGTTTCAGCCAGTTTGGTTTTTGCAATGATACATACAGTACCCTTATGTGCAACTTTTAAAGCAAAGCTCAAACCAGCCAAACCGGATCCAATAACGAGAAAATCGAAACGTTGTGTCATTTCAAATTAAATTTGCGTGCCAAAGTTATCAATTTTAGTTGCCATTCGAATCAAAAAAAGATTAAATCCGGCCGAAAAATATCGCATTCCTGTAATAGCAGTTCGCTAATCTTTTATAATTCATTAATTTCAGAAACAATACACAAGAGGATAAATATTCATAAACACTTGTTTATGTGATTGTTAAGTTTTGTCAAACATCGAAGATTGAAAATCAAAACAGTCTATTATATAAATTATTCCAATTTAGCATCGGTCGTTTATGAAATAATCGTAATTTCGAGCCGAACAGAAATGGATACGATAAGATGATTAATGATTCGGAATTATTATTGGCAGGGAAACTTGGCAGAGCGCATGGACTTGAAGGGCAATTAAATTTTCAAATGCAAGAGCTAATTTTTGATGATGAGGATGAATTTCCGGACTGGCTATTTATAAAAAATGAAGGCTATTTTGTTCCATATCGGATTGAGGAAGTATTTTTAGCAACAAATAATAGTGGCCGAATATTATTGTCTCTTTGTAATACGGCAGAATTGGTAAAACCATTAATAAATTGTGAATTCTATTTTAAAACAGATGCCATTAATGTAAACAACCGGACTACATCGCCTGCTAAACTTATCGGGTTTACTGTATTACATCGTAATGCTGAACCTATTGGTGATATTATAGATTTCGAAAATATCCCTAATAATCCGTGTTTAGTTCTTAAAATTCAACAAGGCGAAATGCTATTACCTTTTAACGAAGGGATTATAACAGAAATTAACCCCGAGAATAAAACAATCACTGTAACATTACCAGAAGGGTATTTGGACACATTTGCATAACATTTGTTAAATATACTCGAAATAATTTTGTTTCCACCAAATCAATATTTTAGCATCTAATATTTTATAATGACACATTGATATAATATTAGCAAAATAATTAATAGTAATTCCACTAAAACAGGGAAAAATAAGCATTATGATAATATTCGTCGCAAAACATTTGAATGGCCATACAGATTCAATTACGTCAAATTATACACTAACATCTCTAAATAAGCGCAAAATCGCAAAAACATGCTGCAAAACATAATTTAAAAATTGTTTCCTAAGCAAAAAGTAAGCAAATTTGCAAAGTCCAAAGCAATTAAGATTAGTTCTTTTTACCTTTATTACTATCTAGTACCCCCCAACAAAAAGAATCTCATAAATAAGGAATCAAATTGATTCCTTATTTTGTTTCAAGCCATATCTATTGCTTATTTCAATAATGTAACTATTTAATATTTATTCATTTAAATGACCATCGAGTCATTCGGGTGATACAATTTTGAATAATACAGTTTTAAGATTGAATAGAAGAAGAAATGGACTGTGAACAATTTGAATTTATGAAAAGTGAGAAAATATTGGTAAATAAGAGAAATTCGGGTTTAAATCGTATTTTTGCAATTCAGCAGGTCGGTCTGTCGCTCATTTCGTATGATATGGGAGGAAAGTCCGGGCAACGCAGGACACCGCACTTTCGAAATGAAAGGTGTTCGTGAGGGTACAGTAGCGTAACAGAAAATAACCGTCTGACTTTGGTTAGATAAGGGTGAAAAGGTGAGGTAAGAGCTCACCGGATACAGTGGCAACATTGTATGCCGTACGCCTTGCGGGTTGCAAGACCATGTACACCGGCGCTTTAGGATTGTCCGTCCGAGTCGGGGGGTAGGTTGCTTAGATAAATGACAGACATTCCGGTTTACCGGAATACAGAACCCGGCTTACAGACCTGCTGTTTTTTTTAATTTTTATTGAGAGTGTAATGAAATACCGAGAAAGAGTATTAAATCTGGTAAAATATGTTTCCGAAGACATTTGGAATCCAATGACAGAGATTACCTCACCCATGTTAAAAGTTTTAGTAATTCCGGTGAGGGTTACAGCCGTTGCAATAAAAGGTTTTATTGAAGATAAAGTGGGAATGAAGGCTTCGGCTCTCACCTACTATTCGCTTTGGGCTGTGGTTCCTTCGCTTGCTTTAATGCTTGGATTAGCGCGTGGATTTGGTTTTCATGATATACTGGAAAAAATACTCTATGACTCGTTTAAGGGTCAACCACAAATAGTTGACTCTATACTTAATTTTACATATAAATACCTCGAAACCACAAAACAAGGGATGATTGTTGGGATAGGTGTTATCATCCTTCTCTGGTCGGTAATGAATATGCTTGGTCAGATTGAAAAAATATTCAACGAAATATGGGAGGTAAAAAAAGGCAGGTCCATTTATAGAAAATACACCGATTATTTCAGTTTTTTTATTCTTATTCCACTATTTCTATTACTCTCTACCGGTGCAAACATATTTTTGCACGGACAGGTAGGCCATCTTTTTTCTAATATCGGTCTCGATTTTATTGCAGAACCAGCTATTCAATTTTTTGGAAATCTGATTCCTGTGGTACTATCGTGGATTATGCTTTCGATGCTCTACAGCATTATGCCAAATACGAGGGTAAAATTTCCGGCAGCAGCAATATCAGGCATAATTACGGGTAGTATATTTCAAATCTGGCAATTAATATACATCGCAATTCAAACAGAATTATCACGATTAAATGCTGTATATGGAAGTTTTGCTGCCTTCCCCCTCTTTTTATTTTGGCTTCAGACCTCATGGGTTTTGATACTTTTTGGAGCAGAACTAGCCTTTGCGGTTCAAAATTCAAAAAACTTTTTATACCATACTCAGCTAAAAAGAGTAAGCCATTCATATTACCGGTTAATAGCTTTATATGTATGCAGTTTAATTTACGGAAGATTTAACAGTGGGGAGGTTTCGTTGGACAGTGAAAAAATTGCCGAAACGAATAATTTACCAATGCGTATGGTTAGTAAGGTTTTGAGTGATCTGGTTGATGCTGGACTCGTTCATGAAATACGAAATGACGACAGCAACGACATTTCGTATTTACCCGCTATTGCCCCCGAAAAAGTTACTATTCAGTTTGTAAATGAACAACTTGACAATTTCGGCTATAGCGATTTTCTTCCTCAATCGTCTGTGGAATTTGAAAAAATCAGAACAATTAAAGCACAATTTGATGCAAATTCTGAAGTACTTGAAGCAAATATAAAAATTGCTGATTTGTATTAAGGCTGATCCGGGGTAGTTAATCATAAACGAATTTCCATTCGCCATTAGGTTGTTTTTTCCATACTGTATGAAAAATGCCTTTACCCGAAATGGTATCACCGTAATTATTTATAGTTTTGTATGTATACTTACCATAGGTATAACCTAAGTCATTACATTGAGATACTTCAACAAAATCCGGCTGCCATTTTAGTTCAATCAATTGCAAAACGTTGCTGTTAAAATAGTTGGATATAGCAACCTTTCCCTTAATTATTGCACCATTACGGTTTATTACAGCACTATCATCTGCAAAAGCAAGAAAAGCAGTTTTAATATCGGTTTGAGCCAATTTGCAAAAGGCAATTTCAGTATTTGTTATTTCCGAAATCGCATTTTTACTTTTTTTACAACTAAAAATTGAAAAACTCAGAAACAATAAGCAAATCGTAAACCTCATACGATTATCTTTTCGTAACAGTAAAACTTTGAAGCCACATTTCGCAGGTTTATTTCGCCGGACTTAATAAAGCCACACGAACTGAAAAGAGCAATCATTGGCGTATTGTGGCAATTTGTATCCGTTCGTAAACCGGAAATCCCAACCATTCCGGCATGGTTTTCAGCAAAGCGTAAGAGAAGTTTCGACAATCCAATTCCTCTAAATGATTCGTGAATCATCATTCGGTGAATAACAAGTATTGGATGAACCGTAAGCCATTTTACGTCACGATATTCCACCGGTTCGGCACTATTTAACACAATACTTCCGATAATTTGCTCGCCCGACGCAAGCACGAACAAGGACTCTTCTTCTAAATCGTTTAAAAAGACTTCTTTTCCGGGATATTCACTATCCCATTGAACGTTTCCCATCGATTGCATGAAGTGAATTACTTCTTTCGAAATTTCCATTAAGGACGAAATATCGCTGTATTTAGCCGGACGAATTATTGGCATATTTTTTTGTTTAAAAATAGTAAATTCTTTGACCAACAGGACCGAAAATTGTGCAATTTAATTTTATTTTGGCCTTAAAAATTATTTATCAGATCCTTAAAATAATAGTATATTCGCAAAAGCACTTATTGTATACAATATACTATCATTTATGAAAAGACTAAAGCAAGTTCTTTTTCTGATAAGTTTAATGTTCATTATTCAACATGTTAAACCACGTTCATTTGAAGGTGTGCCTTGTAGGCAACTTCCAAATATTGATGGAAATTACGAAGATGTAATTAATCAATGCCAAACATGGCAGTTTATTCAGTTAGAGCCATCCAATGGGCAACCCTCCGGTTCAAGCACAAAACTTATCGCTTATTATAACCACCAAGCTCTTTATATCGGTATTGCATGCTATCAAAAAGCAGCCATCACAGCCAGCATTCAAGCTCGCGATAAGTTTGCGCAAAGCGATGATAATATCATTTTAATATTAGGAACATTTAACGATAATAGAAACGGATATGCTTTTGGTGTTAATCCAATTGGGACACAAGCCGACTTTAAAATTATGGATGATGGCCGCACAACAGATTATAATTGGGATACCGAATGGAAATCGGCTACCAAAATAACGGATTGGGGATGGTTTGCAGAATTTGAAATACCATTTAAAAGTCTTCGTTACAAATCGGATCAAACCCAATGGCAATTTGATATTCGCAGAAGTATACGCGTAAATTCAGAAATTTCATATTGGTCGGGTCCTAAAAAAGAAGAGTTTAAAATTTCATTATCAGGAAATTTGGATAATATCACTGCACCGAACCAAAAAAATGATATTACAATGGTGCCGTATGTAATGAACCAGTTAAAAGTTACGGATAATACCTTGAGTAATTCAAAAATGAACAATCAAATTGGTGGCGATATAAAATGGAAAGTAAATTCGAATTTGTTAGCAAACGCTACCATTAATCCGGATTTTGCAACCGTTGAAGCGGATGAAGAGGTAATTGACCTTACCCGGTACGAAATTGAATATCCGGAAAAACGTATTTTCTTTCAGGAAGGTAATGAAATGTACGATACAAGACTAAAAACCTTTTATTCGCGAAGGATTGGAGACATTGATTTTGCGGGAAAAGTAAATGGAAAAATAGGTAAGACTAACCTAAACATTATTTCGGCCATAGAAAACGCTACCGGAAAGGAGAATCAGCCCTTGTTTAATGTTGTTCGATTGAAACGCGATATTCTTAAATCGTCGAGTATAGGAATGACACTGACAAACAAATCCGACACAACAACAAATAGTTCAATAAGTGCCGATTATGTATTAAACCTTGGTAAATTGTGGAAATTTACAGGCCAATATGTTGGCGTAGTTCGTGATTTTGACATGATGAGGCATGCTGGTTATCTGCGATTTGCCGCAGAAAACAATTTCTTTCATTGGCATATTAGATATTCATATTTTGATGGCGATGGATTCAAAAAGATTTTTAATGAATCGGGATATACCAAAGACGATGACAGGCAAGAGTTTGACAGCGATATTTCATACAAATGGTGGATGAAAGGTGGCAGTTTGAAATTCACAAAATTTACATCAAAAAATAATGCATACTGGAATCATGATTACGGTATATTTAAAGGTTATGTATTTACTTTATTAAGCGAAAACTATTTTAAAAACAGAATAAATTTGGATTTTAGATACAATAACGAATACAGATACGATGTGGTAACGCATTATGATTATTACAATTACATCTATGAAGCGGCAGTTGGTTATAATACTGAAGCATACGACAGAATAATTTGTCGCTCACAGTATGGCCGATCATTTGGTTCGCACATTAAACTTATTGAAGCCGAAGCACGAATAAAACTGCTGAATAAATGGGCATTGGAATTTAAACCACGTTATATCGCTTTTGAACCCCAAACCACAAAGTATAAGGATGCTGTTGTTTATGGCATTTCGAACACTTACAATTTCTCTAATGACCTATGGGTAAAACTGATAAACCAGTATAACAGTGCAACAGACAAAGTTTATGTTTACGGACTTGCAGGATGGCGGTTTAAGCCCCCATTCGGCAACTTATTCTTTGTAATTACACATAATGAACAACGGGAAATGGCAGGATTTACAAACAATTACGTAAGCTATATTAAATTCACTTATCCGCTATCTTTTTAGTTCCCAGATTATTAGAAAAGTTAGGATTTAGTAAATATTCGTCTCTTTTTTTTGGGGAATAGTGAAACTGAAGACACTGCCATTTCCAAACGTACTTTCCGCCCATATTTTACCTGAATGCTTGGCTACAAACTCTTTGCAAAGTAAGAGGCCTAAACCTGTACCGGTTTCGTTACCGGTACCTTTAGTTTGTATATTCGCTTCGATGTGAAACAGTTTTGGCAGTATTTCAGCAGGTATTCCAATGCCATTATCCGAAACCTTAAACAGAATAGCATCCGGTTCAACCGAAATAATTAACTTTACCATGCCATCCAAATTTGAATATTTAAGCGCATTGGCAATTAAATTTCGAATAACGGTACTAATCATCGCCTTATCTGCGAAAACCACAAGATCTTTGGGAATATCGGTATTTAATGAGATCCGTTTTCGATAGGCGGTGTCGCTAAGTAGTTCGATAACTTCTTCGGCCACTTCTTGCACCTTAAAATTTTCAGGTCTGAATTCCATATGTCCCGTTTGCGACCGAGACCATTCGAGTAAGTTAACCAACAGATTATAAGCCTTTTGAGCAGAAGCTTGTATAATCACTGCATTTTGAGTTAAACCTTCATAATCCTGTGATTCTATTTGGTCCTGCAATAGTGCACTAAAACCAATAATACTATTAAACGGATTTTTAAGATCGTGGGCTATAATAGAAAAGAATTTATCCTTTGTGGCATTTAACTCTCTGAGTTCCTTTTCACTGGCTTTTAATGCTTCCAGATTTTTAATCCGATCAGATATGTTATTTATACTCGAAACCACACAAACTTCATTTTCTATCTCTATTACATCGGCAGAGAACAAGGTGGTCAAAAAGTTGCCATTTCGGGTTTTAAATGCTATTTCAAGATTTTGAATCCTACCAAATTCAGACAATTGAGATACAATTTGATTTCTTTCTTCCGGCGATGGCCAAAAATTCATTTCAGAAGTGGTATGGCCAACCAATTCATCGGACTGAAAACCCGACAATAATTCAAATCCTCGGTTCACATCTAATATTTTACCATCCGATAATCGTGTTAGACTAATGGCATAAGGGGAAGATTGAAATGCTTTTCTGAATTTTTCATCCTTAAGTTTAATCGTTTCACTTAACCGTTCGTTAAACATTAGCACTAAACTGTATGTAAACAAAACAATGAGCAATATAAAAGAAAGCATTACCACACTATTAAATGAACCGGAATGAAAAAAATCGGTGCCATTGTGCGGTATAATTACCGATTTTATAACCCTAACAGCATTTAGTATTGCATAAAGGATAAATACAATGCCAGCAAATCGTATTGAATTTGAACCATGTTTTTTATGTAAATTAAACAGTAACCAAATATATTCTAACGAGAAAATAAAAAATATAGTTGCACTGTTAAAATCACGCCACGATAAATTGGGCTCGATAAATGTAAAATAGGTATGAACCAAAGTTCCAACCACCAATAGGATATAATTCGGATACCGAATTACCTTAACATTATAAAATTTACCAATGCCAAATAAACCGGTTAAAATACCGACATTGGCAATAAAATTTGCAACAACAATTGAGATAAACAAAGGAATAATTTCGCGCAAATTAATTAAAATAAGTGCTACGAACTGCATAAAGAGAGCCAAAACCCAATAGTTGATTCCTCTAAATCGATGTTTATTTTGATTATAAACCAAAAATATAACCACAGAACTAATTAATGCGGTAAGCGGATATATCGTCAATAAAGTTCGTAAATCCAGGAAACTTAGATCCATAAAATTTCAATATTAATTAATCGTAAACTCCACCAAAACATTTAACAAATCACCACATACAAAAAAACACTCTCTAAACATGCAATTTACCATAATTTTACACATACAACAAAAAAATATTTAATTTAAAGAATGTGTTCAACAATCTATCTATCACGAATCATTTTTTACCTTTGCAGTCATGAATTACAAATGGAATCACGATAATCCGTATAACGATTTACCAACATACATTCGCACGCATTTTAAGGATCGAATACAGAAAATATCTGTCAATGCAGGTTTTACATGCCCCAATCGCGATGGCACGAAAGGTACAGGTGGTTGCACTTATTGCAATAATCAATCGTTTAATCCGGAGTATTGCGACAATACATCAACCATAAAAGCACAACTCGAACGGGGCATTGATTTTTTCAGAGCAAAATACGAAACGCAAAAATATTTAGCTTATTTTCAATCATATACCAATACGTATCAACCATTAGATCAATTGGTTAAAAAATACAACGAAGCCCTTTCGATAAAGGGTATGGCCGGATTAGTCATTGGCACACGTCCCGATTGTATGAGCATTGAACTACTTGAGTGGTTCAACCAAAAACAGAAAGAAGGTTACTACATTACCATTGAATATGGCGTAGAAAGCACCAATGAGACGACGTTAAAACGCATAAACCGGGGGCACACCTATGCCGAATCAATTGAAGCAATAAATCTTACACATCGTTACAACATACCCATTGGTGTACATTTAATACTCGGTTTGCCGGGCGAAAGTTACGAAACAATACTGAAACATGCAGTGGAAATATCGAAATTACCGGTTCATACATTAAAATTACATCAATTGCAATTGGTAAGGGGAACTGCGATGGCTGATGAATTTGAAGCAATGCCACAAGATTTCAAACTGTTTGAAGTGGCCGAATATATTGACTTAGTCATAGATTTTATTGAACGACTTTCACCCGATATTATAATCGAGCGGTTTGTAAGTCAATCGCCCAAGCAGTTGCTGATTGCGCCTGCCTGGGGTCTTAAAAACTTTGAATTTGTTCGAAAAGTAGTTTCCACAATGCAAAAACGTGGCACGTATCAGGGACGATTATATCAACCCGAGTCTTAATTGCCGCGCCCTGCAAATTTTTTCGATGCACGACTTATTGCAAAAGTTGCAAAAAATCCGACTGCTTTACCCGAAACATTAGTTGGCAAATTTGCCGGTGGCCCGCCAAACGGGTTGCCTTGTAAACGGGTTTCTGAGCGCAATGCATTAAGAAAATTGAAATAATCTTCGTTAACAGCACATACCTCCAGTGTAATATTATCGCCAAGTTCAGGCTTTTCGTTGGCCTTTTCATCGCGTAAAAACTGACAGGTAATACCATTGGTATAATGACCGTTAAACAAATCGTCTTTTTGATAAAACCAATTTGAGGCCGTATCGTTTGCTAATTTTCCATTTTTCATAGCTCGAAAAACGTACCAGTTTTTACCTTCGGGTTCCTGGCTCCAGCAGTTTAATTCTGTATATTTACGATCGCTCCGGTAAAACAGTGTAATAGAATCAAGTGGCATAACATACTGCATTGTACTACTGGCGTTATAAACCTCCATTTCACCATTTTGGTCAATATCTACGTTTTCGATACGAAGACGATAGGTTCTGCCCTGAACCCCAAAAAATTCATTGGTGCTCATATATACACCGGGCGAGTCGGCACTCTCCTTAAACAAAAAATTGGTAAAGCCATCATTTATTGTGACTTTAGCTCCGGTTAAAGCATTTGGCGACCGGTTAACATCATATGATCTGCTCTGTTTTAACACCACCTTTTGAACCATTGTATCGGTCGTAATAATTGATTCTACACATAGTCGCGAATAGGTAGAACCAAATTCCAGCGGAATACGCTCGGTACACGCTGAAAACAAAATTAATACAAACAGCCATTGCGATAAAAATAAATATATTGATTTCATTGTGTTTGATTGTTTTAAAATTTGAAATTATAAGTTACTGCCGGAATTAACGGGAAAAGATATGTTTTTTCGGCATACGTTTCATTCGGATTTGTTTCATCCTGACGGAAACCTATGGTCCAAGCATTGTGTCGATTATACAAATTATAAACCGAAAAGACCCATTCGCCTGTAAACCAACGTTTTCGCACACTTTGCGGACGATAGGTTACTGAAAGATCTAAACGATGATAATCGGGCATTCGGTATGCATTGCGGTTGGTATAAATTGGCACCTGATTACCAAAATAATCAAATTTACCGGCAGGAATGGTTAGCGGAATTCCGGTTGAAAAAACAAAATTAGATGAAACACTCCATTTGGTGTTAAATTCATAATTAAGCACAACCGATACCTGATGCGTTTTATCGTAAGGTGATGTATATTCATTTCCGCCGTTAATTCCGTCGATTGTTCGGGAGCTATGGGCTAAAGTATACCCCAGCCAACCATTCCATTTATTTCTTTTCATTTTAGCCAAAACCTCCATACCATAACTTTCACTTTGTCCCACACGTATTTCACCTTCGAGCAAGGGGTTCAGAAATAGCTCGGCATGATCCTTAAAATCGATCGTATTGCTCATTTTTTTGTAATATCCTTCAACACTTAACTCTATCGTATTATTATCCAGATTTTTAAAAACGCCTAAAGAAAACTGGTCAGCCTTTTGTGGTTTTACATTCGGACTAGCAGGAAACCAAAGGTCAAATGGTGTGCCTGCTGTACTATTCTGTGCCAACTGCATATATTGCAAATTGCGATTATAAGCACCTTTTACCGATGTAGTTGGCGTTAAACGGTAGTTAAATCCGATTCGAGGTTCAAACCCACCATATTGATTGAAAAAATCACCTTTATGGTAAGTTACAGAATCAGTTCGTTGGTAATTTTGGTCGAACCTGTATACAGTGGCTGAACCAACATTTCTGAAATCGGAATATCGTAAACCAATCTTTAAACTAAGTCGCGAAGTAATATCCGGTATCCAGGCAGCATATATACCACTTTCAAGTGCATTTGAGCTGCTCAATTCAAAATTACGAAAAAATGAAGTAGCCGAACTGCTGGTAATCTTTCCGGGTGAAAACATATGAAAGATTGAAGATGCGCCAAATTCAAAATTAGAAAAAGCCCCTTTATCTATTTTAAAATCATAGCGTGCGCCCGCATCTTCAATTTTCGAAACCCATAAAAAAGGGTTAAGTTCATCTTCCGGCGTTCCGAAAGCATACCGATATCCGGTATAGTATAAAGTGATATCGCGCCGAAGATGATTATCGAATGCATGATTCCATCGGAGTGATGCCATTGTATTTCCAAGCTTCAGACTTCCATCTTTATTGCCAAATACATCATCACCAGTATAAGCCGACAGAAAAAGACGGTTTTTCTCATTAATGCGTTGGGTAATTTTCATGTTTAGGTCATAAAAATAAAGTTGGCTTTCGCGCAAAGCCTTATCCGAACTAAATTTAAGTGCCAAATCGGCATATGTACGTCTGCCTGCTACGATAAAAGTAGTGGAAGGCGAAAGACTACCTTCGAGCGACAAACGCGAGGCAATGGTTCCTATCCCCCCCTGCCCTTTTACCGGACCGGCTTCACCATTTCGCGATGTCACTTCGAGCAACGAGGCCAATCGACCACCAACGCTTGCCGGCATATCACCCTTATACAGCGTTGCATCCTGTACTATATCGTTATTAAATATCGAAAAAAATCCCATTAAATGCGACACATTGTATATAGAAGCCATATCGAGCAACACCAGATTTTGGTCGGGCGTTCCACCACGCACACTAAAGCCCGTGGCCCCCTCAACAGCCGTACTTACACCCGGCAACATCTGAATGGACTTTATCACATCAACTTCGCCCATAAAAGCCGGCATTCGCTTAATAGCGGCGGCATCGAGTCGTTGCATGCTCATTTGCTTTGAAACTACATTATCCTCAGCCTTTTTACCAAGTACATTTATTTCATTAAGCTGGCTAATCTCCGGTAAAATAACAAAGCTTAGGCTTCGTGGTTTATCTATGGTAACCAAACGCGAATACGGTGAATATCCAACAAAACGAATTTCGATCAAATAACTGCCTTTGGGTAAATCAAGACTAAATTTACCATCGATATCGGTGACGGTGCCACTATTAAGATCCTTAATCCAAACAGTTGCCCCCGGCAAAAATTGTTTCGATTCGGCATCGCGCACATCCCCTTCGAGTTTTATCATTTCGGCATGAACCAATGTTGTGAAGCACAACACGGTAAATAGAATAATGGAAAATTTTGACACACAAAAAATTCTCATATTAAGCGATAGTTTTTCTAAAGTTTTCTTATTTATCATTGTGTTTTGAGATTAAACAAATAACGGACCAAAAGTAGCACGTTAAAACCGACAAAAGGTTACAATTTTCGACAATTGGCAGATATTTGAAGGTGAATAGGTCAATTGAACGGTTTAAAGCCGGTTGAACCATCTTTATCAAAGATTACAATCTGAAAATTTTACACTATTTTTGCGCCATGATTTATCAGCTTCATACATTATCGAATGGCATACGTGTTGCATTAATGCCATCAAAATCGGAGGTTATTTATATCGGTTTATGTGTTCACTGCGGCTCCAGCGACGATCCGGATCGACTCGATGGCATGGCTCATTTTACCGAACATATGCTGTTTAAAGGCACCGGAAACATGACCAATTCGGCCATAATAAATGCCATCGAAACCACAGGTGGCGAAATAAATGCATATACCACCCGCGAAGAAACATTTGTATACACCACGGTTCCACGTAAATACACCGAACGATCGCTAAGGATAATTGCAGACATTGTCTACAATTCAACTTTTCCCGAAAAGGAAATGAATCGCGAAAGAGAGGTAATAATCGACGAAATAAATTCTTATAAAGATTCACCAGCCGAAAACATTTACGACGAATTTGAGGAAATTGTATTTCGGAATCATCCATCGGCACATAACATTTTGGGAACCGAACAATCGGTAAGTCTGATTACATCAGGTAATATGGCCGAATTTGTAAAGAGCCGTTACTATACCAATCAAACAGTACTATTTGTAATGGGCCAAATAGGCGAAAGCCGGCTGTTACAAATGGCCGAAAAATATTTCGGCATCCAACAGGCTGTACTTGGTACGCCAAAGCGACCAAAACTCGAAAATTACATGGCTCTGCACGAAACCCGCGACGAAGAAACTCATCAGATACACTATATTACCGGAGCACCGGCTTTTGGTTTGCACCACGAGCAACGGAGTCATTTGTTTGTATTAAATTATTTGCTGGGTGGGCCAGCGATGAACTCCCGTTTGAATATGAGTTTAAGAGAAAAAAACGGCATAGCCTATAATGTAGATTCAAGCTATACCGGATATGCAAATCACGGAATTTTTTCGCTTTATTTTGGAACCGATGAAAGAAATCTGACTAAAAGTTTGAAGATAGTTGAACGGGAGATGGATAAGTTGAGAAACATAGCCATCAGGGATAATCAACTTAAACAAATTCAGCAACAAATTATGGGGCATTTTATGATTTCCAATGAAAATCGGGAAAATTTGTTTATGAATTTCGGAAAAAGTATACTCCATTATAATATTTTCGAATCGATGGAACAGACAAAGGCGCGGGTATTCTCAATTAATTCAACACAACTTCTTTCTGTGGCTCAGGAGATTCTCGATCCGACCAAAATGTCGACACTCATATTTAAGTAACGGTATTATTGAAAAATCTTTCGTGCCATAATCGTTTGTATTATACCCCGAGACAATAAAAAGCCCAACATAGCCAACCATAGCGCGTGGTTTGGCGGTACTAACAGGTTCAAACAATAAAATAATGGGAAAAAGACTCCGAAAGTGGCCATTAATAAAGTATATAACATTTTTCGGGTAGCTGTAATGCCAATGAAGATGCCATCCCATAAAAAGCCTGCAAAGCCAGCGAGTGGCAATAAAATCGCATAACCAATGTATTGAGATGCTAAATCGAGGACATTGTTCTGATTAGTCAGCAATTGTAAAATAAAACGATGCCCCAGCGCAAACACAATGGTTGAAAAGAGAGCTACCCCCCAAGCCCAGCGAAACAATCGCCCTACGGATGGTTTCAGCTCACCAAAATTCCGTTTGCCCCATAATTCGCCGGCAATTGGTTCGGCAGCGTAAGCCAGCCCATCCATAAAGAAGGCAAAAAAGAGCAAAAACTCCCTCAATAAGGCATTCAAAGCAAGAAATTCATTGCCCATCTTACCGGATTGTGCGGTAAAAAACGTAAACACAAGAATAACACACAGCGTTCTGAAAAAAATATGATTCGATACCCGCAAAAACTTTTTGCAGGACTGCCATTTCATCAACAAACCCCACGAAATACGATTCATCTCAACAAACTGATGTTTGCGAACTGTGTATAAAAAACCGGCAAAGCCCACAAGTTGCGCAATATTGGTTCCCCAGGCAACCCCATCTGCGTTCATGCCTAAAAATCTTACAAACAAAACATTAGCCACAATATTAACCACATTAACCAATATGGCATTATACATTGGAATACGTGCATTATGCATACCGAGAAACCAACCCGAAAACACCATATTTGCCAAAGCAAATGGTGCCGCCAGTAACCTGATACTAAAATAATTGCGCGATATTTCGAGAACTTCGGCCGAGGCGGGCATTATACTATAAGCCAGCATTTTAAGCAAAGGTCCAAACATTACCAACAACAAACCAAGACCAATGGCAAGTAATATTCCACGGATAAGAATACCAGCCACTTCGGGTTTATTATCTGCGCCATTTGCTTGCGCCGTAATTCCGCTGGTGCTCATTCGAAAAAAAGCCAGACCCCAGAATACAAAATTTAATAATACGTTTCCGATTGACACTGCACCTATAAATGCAGTATTTTCTAAATGGCCCATCAGGGCCAAATCGACCATCCCTAAAACCGGAATGGTGACATTGGTTATAATATTGGGGATAGCCAACCGCAAAATGGTACGATGTTGCGGATGCCATTGTTTCATAAGTGCAGTTATCGACTAAAAGTTTGCATTATAGAGTGCCTCTTTGTTGGCAAGCCACTCCCTCTTTAGTATTGCGCTGATTACCACATCTTCAAATACGTTATCCTTCTTCACTCTTTCGCGTAATACGCCTTCATGGGTCATACCAATACGTTGCAACAATTTGCCCGATCGCTCATTTTTTACCATATGATAAGCAAAAACACGGTTTATTCCGGGTGTAGAAAATGCAATATTAAGCATGAGGAAACCAGCTTGCGAACCATAACCTTTGCCCCACCATAGTGGGTTCACCCAAAAACTAAGTTCAATTAAGCCATGCTCACGTTCGTAATCGCGCAATTTAAATACGCCAATCAGCTTTTCGGAAGATATTTCGTAAACACCTTTAATAATGTTACGATCACTCTTTTCATTGATAAGAGCTAATGCATCCGATTTCAAAAATGGAATAGGCAGCGAAATCATACTCTGCCCTACTTCTTTATGATTTGCAATTTCCAAAAGTGCCGGTACATCCGACAAATCCAAATCACGAACCATTACATTTTTTTTTGTTCCCGGTGCTTTTTCTACTTCCATAAACATTTCAATTCTTGCACAAAAGTAACATTATTTTTGTGTTTGCAAACAGGTGGGCATCCACCGACTTTTTACTACATTTGTTGGTTTTATAACAGTTATGGATACAAAGCAGGCAGAATCTATTGCCCTTCTAATTAATACGATTAAGAATAAGGCCATTAATACCGTGGTACTTTCGCCGGGTTCGCGCAATGCACCACTTATAAATGGATTTTCGAGCTTTTATTTTAATATAATTACTGCAGTTGACGAACGTTGTGCAGCCTATATGGCATTAGGAATTGTTCAAAAAAAACATCAGCCCGTAATTCTGGCATGCACATCCGGTACGGCTGTTCTCAACTATGGCCCGGCTATTGCCGAGGCGTATTATCAGAATATTCCGCTTTTAATCCTTACTGCCGACAGGCCAACCGAATGGTTACATCATGCCAAAGGCCAACAGGTTCAACAAAATAATATTTTCAAAGATTTTACCGCAGCATCGTATACCCTCAATTGCGCTTTGCCGCAAACAGTACAGACCGTAGTCGCCGAAGCCATTTCCGTAATGAACCTGTATCAAAGGCCGGTACATATCAATATTCCTTTGGTTGAACCGCTTTACTTCGACATTCCGGCCATTGAATTTACCAATGAGCAATGGCCCGAATATCCATCTGAAAAGGTAGACTTTACTAATTTATTGGCTTTACTTAACAATTCAAAAAAACCAATTATTGTAGTTGGACAAAACCGGCATACCCCATCCGTAAGTTTAAGTAATACTTTAGATTCCGTTGTTTCAATGTGCGGTATTCCTATTTTGGCTGAACCATTAGCCAATGTACATGGGAACATGCTGATTACTAATGGCGAAACGCTACTGTACCGCCGTCGTTTTGGTTATGCTGATATTGAACGCTTTGAGCCGGATTTGCTGATTACAATTGGTACAAACCTATTGTCGAAACAAGTTACGACACTACTAAATCAAAGCAGCCAGTTGAATCACGTCCACATTAATCCGTACAATTGGTTTCCAAATAGTTACGACAAATTAACTTGCTCCATTCCGGCTGATCCGACCACAATATGCAAATATATTACCAACACCTATAAAACCAAAGACTACAATTGGTTAAACCTTTGGCAAGAGGCTTCGGCCGAAGCCAAACTCAAAATTGAAACCATTATTGGCAACAATACAAATGGAGAATTAAACGTTTTACAATCAATGGTAATGGCGGCACAAGGGCACGATCTGCACCTTGGAAACAGCCTCACTGTACGCTATCATCAGTTGCTGCAAACAAATTCATCCATAGAATGTTATGCAAACCGTGGCACTGGTGGCATCGACGGATGCATATCCACCGCTTTAGGATGTGCATTAGTATCCCAACGCCCTGTAATAGCTGTTACCGGCGATTTATCGGCACTTTACGATTCAAATGCATTATGGCAAACATCACTGCCCAAAGGGTTTAAGTTAGTTGTATTTAACAATGGCGGAGGTTCAATTTTTACATTTTTACCCGGGCCTAAACAATTTCCGGATGCACTACCTTGCTTTGTAGCTCCGCACAGAAAGTCGATGCAGCCATTGGCACAACTCGGAAACATGACGTATATTCGATCAAATAGCACCGATGCCGGTTCAGACTTTTGGCAAACCATATTGGCGATGAATGAACCGGTATTAATAGAAATTGAAAGCAGTGATATTGATTCATCGACCCATTTAACAAATATATATAAACAATTAAAAGAGAAATAAATGGATAACAAACGCGAATGGCAAACCATTAAAACTTATAGCGATATAAAGTTCGAATTTTATGATGGGATTGCTAAAATTACAATTAACCGCCCCGAAGTACGTAATGCATTCCGTCCACAAACGGTGTTCGATATGTGCAATGCCATGACCATTTGCCGCGAGCGGCAGGAAATTGGTGTGGTGGTACTAACCGGCGAAGGCGAAAAAGCATTTTGCAGCGGCGGCGACCAAAACTATAAAGACCGTGCAGGCTATGTTGGCGACGATGGCGTGCCACGATTAAATGTATTGGATTTGCAACGTCAGATTCGTTCGTTGCCCAAACCGGTTATTGCCATGGTTAATGGTTTTGCAATTGGGGGTGGGCATGTTCTGCATGTAATCTGCGACCTTTCGATCGCCTCGGAAAACGCCATTTTCGGGCAAACCGGCCCAAAAGTTGGTAGTTTCGATGGCGGTTTTGGCTCGTCGTACCTTGCACGCATTGTGGGTCAGAAAAAAGCACGCGAAATATGGTTTCTTTGCCGCCAGTATTCGGCAGCCGAGGCACTCGAAATGGGTTTGGTTAACAAAGTAGTTCCATTCGAGCAACTTGAGGATGAAGTAGTGGATTGGTGCAAAACCATTTTAATGCGTAGCCCTATGGCATTGCGTATGATTAAAGCCGGATTGAATGCCGAACTTGATGGACAAGCAGGGATACAAGAACTTGCAGGCAATGCAACCATGTTGTATTACATGACGGACGAAGCGCAGGAAGGCAAACATGCTTTCTTAGAAAAACGGAATCCCGATTTTCAGCAGTTTCCTAAGTTCCCTTGAAAAAATATTGAATTTACCGCGGACAATTATCTTGTTCGCGGTTTTTTTATGCCATTTTGCCGGAAATGTGGCGCTTGGTTCACACCAAACTCTTTGAGTAAATCGTGGCGGCCAATACGCTTCAATTCCGAGCTTATGGCAGCTTTCATTTCGGGTTTATACCAAAAGAAAAACAGATGCTGCCGTTTTTTATCCTCAGCCGTTTTTGCAGTAAATACAGTTTTACCGGTATAAGGATCAATTCCGGTATAGTAAATAGTTGTTGCCAAAGTCATTGGCGTAGGCGTAAAGTCCTGAACCTGTTCGAGTTGAAACCCCTGCGATTTTGTTTTAGCTGCTAATTCGGCCATGTGTTGCACTTCGCAAGCCGGGTGCGACGATATAAAATAGGGAATCAATTGCTGCTTTTTTCCAACAGCTAAATTTTCGGCCGCAAATATTTTTGAGAAAGCCTCAAATAGTTTATATGACGGTTTACGCATCATTTTCAAAACCGCTTCTTCGGTATGTTCAGGTGCAACTTTTAATCGTCCCGAAACATGCTTTGCAATTAACTGTTTAATATATTCGCTTTTATCCGGCGAAATTGGTTTGCCCGAACCTGCATCAAGCAACAGGTCGTAACGGATACCACTGCCTACAAATGCATGTTTTATGCCTTTTACCAGCAAGGCTTTACGGTAAATCGTTGTAAGCGGTGTATGGTCGGTATTCAGGTTTTTGCATACCGATGGAAAAATGCATGAAGCCCTGCGACATTTTACGCAAACGGCTAAATCGAACCCCTCCATCTTGTACATATTGGCCGAAGGGCCACCGAGATCGGTAATCGTACCATTAAATGAGGGTGAATCAGCAATCTGCTTCACCTCGGCAAGTACAGAAGCTTCGGAACGGCTAACCACAAATTTACCCTGATGCGCCGATATGGTACAAAAACTACACGACCCAAAACATCCCCGATGCATTGTTACCGAGTCTTTAATCATATTCCAGGCAGAAATTGGCTTTCCGTCGTACCGTGGATGGGGTAATCGCGTAAAAGGTAATGCATATACCGCATCAAGTTCTGCCGGCAACATTGGCGAAAATTGCGCATTGGCGATAAGGTATTTTGTATTATATTTCTGAACCAAACCTTTGGCATGCATCAAATTCGACTGTTCCTCGATATTTTTAAAATTCTCGGCATAATATTTCTTAGATTTCAGCACCTCCTCAAACGAATGCAATGAGATAAAATTTGTTGAATCCGGTTCAACATCCGATAAGTACACAGTTTGAGGAATATTAGTTAACGAACCAATGGTATCTCCGGCCTTTAATCGTTCGACCAATTGCCGTATAGGTTTTTCGCCCATGCCATAAACAAGCATATCGGCACCACTTTCAACCAAAACCGAAGGTTTTACCCTGTCGGCCCAATAATCGTAATGGCTGAACCGGCGAAGTGAGGCTTCTACGCCTCCAATCACTAAGGGTACACTTGGAAAAAGCGATTTCAAAATCTTTGAATAAACAACTACAGCATAATCGGGCCGCATGCCTGCCTTTCCACCGGGTGTATAGGCATCATCCGAACGAAGGCGGCGATTGGCCGTGTAATGATTCACCATCGAATCCATGCTTCCGGCCGAAACCCCAAAGAAAAGCCGGGGTTCGCCCAACTTTTTAAAATCGCGTAAGTCGTCGCGCCAATTTGGTTGCGGTACAATGGCAACTTTAAGCCCCATAGATTGCAAAAACCGTCCTAATACAGCCACTCCAAACGACGGATGATCGATATACGCATCGCCCGAAAAGAGAATCACATCGGCCTGTATCCAACCCAACCGCTCCATTTCTTTTTTAGAAGTGGGTAAAAAATGCGTACGATCTTGGATCATCTCGTTTGTTTTAGTTTAATAATTTTTGTATTTGGATGTGTTTTAAGATATTGATTTATAATCTGTTGCACATCACGATTATCTTTTTTTGTCTGAACCACCCCACGAAGCTCCGATACATCGGCGAAGGCATCGCTGTTGTCGAAATATCCAAATCCGCAATACATGCCATTCTCTATCCATACCACAGCGGTTTCGTCGGCATGTTTTCCCTGTTCAAAAATTACCATTCCGGGCGATTTATATTTTAAACTGTTTAACATCGCCTCCACCCGCATATTGTAACTGAAGGCAAACTCGCGACCAACGCAAGCGCCACCACACTCGCCCAACTGATGGGCAAAACAGGCACCTTTACCACTATACAAATCGCAGAGTGCCTCGCAAAGTTTGTGCTTTTTGCAGAGTTTCTCAACAATTTTTACCGCTTCTTCGTGCGACTTAAACGCGGTTATGGGTAAATCGCCCATGGCAGTTTTACGTATTTTCAACGCAAAATAACCGGCTTCATTTTCATCAACAAACAAACCATAAGGCATGTTTGTGCGACGCTGGGCTCTATTGTATCGGGGGGTATGCGTTTTAATTTCATCACTTTCAAGGAGCAATGCCACTAATTCGCTGCCGGTAATTACATAATCGACCGAAGCAATTTCGGAAGCCATGTGCTGCGATTTGGTGGTTTCGTAATTGGCCAGATGTTGCAATATCCTTTCTTTGATATTTTTACTCTTGCCAATATATATCAGGTTGTTTGTTTCGTTATACAAATAATAAACACCACAGGCTTCAGGCAAATTATCGACTATTTTCAAATCGAGACTTGGATGAATCACGGATGAACGCAACCCTTTGGCCGAAGGTGGGTAAATCGGACCCCCATTGGCCTGTATCAAATGGTTCATTAATAAACCTGTAGCCATCGCATCGCCTAACGCACGATGTCGCGCATTGTTTTCGATGCCCAATTGACGACAAATTTCGCCAAGACTGTACGACTTATAACCCGGAATAAGCTTTCGACTGAGCTTAACAGAACATAGCGTAGGCCGATCGAATTTAAATCCGAGTTGCTTAAATTCGGCCTGAACAAATCGATAATCGAAACTAACGTTGTGGGCTACAAAAATGAGGCCTTCAGTTTTTTCTACAATTGTTTTGGCCACTTCATAAAAACATGGCGCGTGTTCGACCATCTCGTTGGTAATACCGGTAAGCATGGTAATATTGTAGGGGATGGATCGTTCGGGATTAATGAGCGAGCAGTATTCGCCGGTTATTTCCCGTCCATTATGAAAAACGATGGCTATTTCTGTAATCCTGTCGCTGCCCGCCCTGCCACCTGTGGTTTCGATATCTACAATTGCATACATTAATTGCAAAGATAACCATTACGAACCACAGAATCAAACCCACACAGGGCGCAAAAATGGTTCAACCGAAAGAAAAACAAAACTAAAGCCAACATGTTAGCTTTGAACCATTTCGTGCAACTGATTGAGTAATTGTATGGCTTGTGGTATTGCGCTTACATTTGGGATGATTACTGCAAGTTTATCGTTGGATTCCCTGAGTTTTGCCCCAAAAAAACCTTTATGTAACTTTTGTAAAATACTCTGAAACAAAGCCGTACCATAAAATGGTGAATGCGGGTTCGAAATAAAATAGGCGTGCAACCGATTGTTTCGTAATGTTATTTTTTCGATACCAAGTTTTTCGGCCAACCAACGTAAGCGAAGCACCTCGATGAGTTGCCATGCCTCTGTGGGGGGCGGACCGAACCTGTCGGTAAGTCTTTCGACATATTTTGTAAGTTGTTCTTCGTTAGAAATATTGTCGAGTTCGCGGTAAAGTGCAATGCGCTCCGGGGTATTGTTGATATATTCCGACGGAAACATAAGTGGCATATCGGTTTCCACATTGCAATCTTTAACCCATGCATGGTCGGCTAAATCGGATTGTTCCGGTGAAAAAATATCGCCGAATTCTTCATCCCTTAACTCGAGTACTGCTTCATTCAAAATCTGATGGTACGTTTCGATACCAATATCGGCAATATAGCCACTTTGCTCGGCACCCAATAAGTTACCAGCACCTCTTATATCCAAATCCTGCAACGAAATCTGAAAGCCGCTACCAAGTTCCGAATAACTTTCAATGGCTACTAATCTTCGGCGCGAATCGGCCGGAAGCACCGACATTGGCGGGGCCAATAAGTAACAAAAAGCCCTTTTGTTCGACCGACCGACCCTTCCGCGTAACTGGTGCAAATCGCTCAAACCAAAATTTTGAGCATCATTAATAATTATTGTATTTGCATTCGGAATATCTAATCCCGATTCGATAATGGCCGTTGCAATGAGTACATCGTATTTGCCACTTATAAAGCCCAGCATCAGCTCTTCGAGTTTTTTGCCATCCATTTGTCCATGAGCACAAACACAACGCACACCGGGCACAAGACGCTTAATCAATGTTTCGAGTTCAACCAGATTCGAAATACGGTTATTAATAAAGAACACCTGACCGTTTCGATCGAGTTCGTAATAAATTGCTTCGCGAATAATATCTTCATTAAATGTATGAACCTCGGTTTGTATAGGAAAACGGTTAGGTGGCGGTGTTTGCATCACCGACAAGTCGCGGGCACCCATAAGCGAAAATTGCAGTGTACGCGGAATCGGTGTTGCCGTAAGGGTAAGCGTATCAACATTAACTTTCATAACCTTCAACTTCTCTTTTATTGCCACGCCAAACTTTTGTTCTTCGTCAATAATCATCAGTCCAAGATCCTTAAACTTTACTTCCTTCGATGCAAGTTTGTGCGTACCTATAAGAATATCAATTTTTCCATCGGCCACTTTCTGCAAAATTTCTTTTGTTTCTGAGGCCGTTCTGAACCTCGAAACATAGTCGACAGTAACCGGAAAATCCTTTAAACGTTCTTTAAAGGTTCTGGCATGCTGAAAAGCAAGTATCGTTGTAGGCACCAAAACAGCCACTTGCTTATTATCGCAAGCTGCTTTGAAAGCCGCGCGAATAGCAATTTCAGTTTTCCCAAAACCCACGTCGCCACAAACCAACCGGTCCATTGGGATGTCGCGTTCCATATCTTCTTTAGTTGCTTGTGAAGCTTTATACTGGTCGGGAGTATCTTCATAAATAAACGAAGCTTCAAGTTCTTTTTGCAAATAATTATCGGCAGAAAATGAGAACCCCTTTTCCGATCGTCGTTTAGCATACAACTTAATTAAATCGCGGGCAATATCCTTAACTTTCGATTTGGTTCTATCCTTTAGCTTTTGCCATGCTCCACTACCAAGTTTGCTCACCGCAGGCGGCTCACCCTCTTTACCCTTGTATTTCGAAAGTTTATGCAACGATTGTATCGAAACAAATAACACGTCGCCATCACGAAACGACAATCGCACCACTTCTTGCATATGCCCGTTTATTTCGGTTCGGGCCAAACCGTCGAAACGCCCTACGCCATGGTCGATATGCACAACAAAATCGCCGGGATTGAACTGGCTTAACTCCTTAATTGTGAACGCAGCAGCACTACTTTTTAAATTTTCGGAACGCAGCACAAATTTATGGTAGCGCTCAAATATTTCGTGGTCGGTATAAAAACAGCATTTAATTTCGTGGTCAATAAAGCCTTCGTGCAAAGTATGGCTTACGGCAGTAAACGACAAATGTTTGGGCGATGTAGCAAAAATATCGCGTAATCGTTCAATCTGCTTTTCGCTATTCGACAGAATATGAATTTTGTAGCCTGCAATATTTCTGTTTTCCACATCCTGAAAAAGAAGTTCGAAATTCTTTTGAAACCTTGGCTGTGGTGCTGTATCGAATTTAATATCCCGATGCATTGGTGACTGCCATTCGATGAGTTGAAGGGAATGCAATTTATCAACCAATAATTCCGGATTATCAAGCGGCCACATCTCCACCTCATCGCATGCTTCAATTGGTTTATATTTAACAATATCAGCATATAGGGCATGCAAATTTTCAACCAAATTGGCCATATCGGGCAATAGCAGCGTCCAATTTTTATTGAGCAAATCGGCAAACGAAGCAAATTCATCCTGTTTTATTGCTCTTACATCCGGAATAATGGTCACTTCTTCGATAATTTCTATCGAAAGTTGATTATCAATATCAAAACGTCGAAGGCTCTCGATTTCGTCTCCAAAAAAATCGGCACGAACCGGATATTCGTTTGAATATGAAAATACATCGATTATACCACCGCGCAAGGCATATTGTCCGGGTTCGTACACAAAGTCAACACGTTCAAAGCCAAATTCTTCGAGCAATTCGTGTACAAATGCGAAATTGAGTTTCTCGCCTTTTTTCATTTTCAGAATTCGGCTTTGTAAGGCATCAGGTGCTATAACTTTTTCCATTAATGCTTCCGGATAAGTTACAATGACTACGCGCTCGTTTTGCGTAATGGCACGTAAAGCATCGGTTCGCAAGATGATACTTCCGGGATCTGTTTTACCAAATTTGATGGATCGTTGAAAGGACGAAGGATAAAACATCGCATGAACGCCTTCAGAAAGAGCCTCAATATCGTTCAAAAAGTAGGCAGCCCTTTCTTTATCTTCGCAAACAATAAGGCACGAGCCCCCCAAACTTTGCGTTATCAAACTCAATAACACAGCTGGTGATGAACCCGACAAACCCGATAAAGCAATTGGAAATGTTTTGTTTTGAACCGCATTTAAAACGGCTGATAGTTGTGTATGCTGTTGGTAGTATGCTTGTATTGAATCTATTTTCACCCAGGAAAAATTTTATGCAAAGGTAACGATAACCATTAAGTATTACCAATAACCATTTTAAAAAGATTACGATTTATCGTTAACCATAGGTAAAAAATTGTGCAAGCGATTCATCTGATACCGAACCATTTTTTCGTGGAACGAATGAACAAGTTTAAAATAATATTTGGCTCTTCTTCCGTTAAATTTCACAACCGAAGTACACAAAACCCTTGTTGAAGTTGCTGCTGGTATAAGTTTAAATGCAATTTTGAACTTTAAAAAATGATCTTCCTCACACAGAATAATTTCATCAAAGCTCTGTTTTTCAATGCGGTAAAACTCATGTCTTAGCTTAATCATTTCAGCTAATTCCTCTTTCGATTGAACCACCGGGCGGGGTTTAAATCCCAAAGCTGCACCAATCGTATTCCTGAAATCAATTTGAAAAACCATCCATTTAGGCATTGACATAAAAAACGCTTCCATTACTAATTTGGGATTTTCAATTTTATCATTTACGATCACCGCATATTCGTAATAATAATCATACAAATCCCTTTTCAATGCCAATTCAGATTCACCTTTATCTTCCAACATTTTTATGATGTCCATTTATTTCTCGTTGCAAAAGTAATTTAATCCTATAAATATCATAACCGGTTTAAGTTAAAATTATGGCAAAGCATTCACAAAATATCGCAGATATACAAAAAAAGGCCTTCCGGTTTTCGGAAGGCCCTTTATACTATAAAATATCGGCGAATTAAGCCAAACGAGCTTTAAGTGCTTCAAATTCAGCAACAAGCTCGGCAGGAATACGCTCGCCAAAGTTTGCATAATGTTCTTCGATCAAAGCACATTCATCAAGCCATTTACTTTTTTCAACAGCAAGCAATTCGTCCATATCGGCAGCAACCTCTTCGATACCTGCAAGATTGATGTCTTTTTTGTTTGGAACCTTACCAATTGGTGTTTCAATGGTTTCAACTGCATTATCGCAAGCGTTAAAAATCCACTCAAGTACGCGCATGTTTTCACCAAAACCGGGCCATAACCATTTACCACTGTCACTTTTACGGAACCAGTTTACATTAAATATTTTAGGTAATTTGGTTGCATCCGGTGCATTTTTACCAATATTAATCCAATGTTGGAAATAGTCACCCATGTGGTATCCACAGAATGGGAGCATTGCAAATGGATCGCGACGTACACCGGCTTTAAGACCGATAGCTGCTGCTGTAACTTCAGAGCCAACAACCGAACCCATAAACACACCATGATTCCAGTTAAGCGATTGATATACCAAAGGTACAGTAGAAGGACGACGACCGCCGAAAAGGAATGCCGAAATAGGCACGCCGGCAGGATTTTCCCAATCTGCATCAATGGCAGGGCACTGCATGGCTGGTGCCGAAAAACGTGCGTTTGGATGCGCAACTGGTTCACCCGAAGCAGGATCATAAACCTTGTTTTTCCAGGTAATGGTACCTTCAGGACAATCGTGGCCAATACCTTCCCACCAAATATCGCCATCGGGTGTAATACCAACGTTGGTGAATACGGTGTTTGCTTTTGTAGAAATCATGGCATTCGGGTTGGTTGCCATAGAAGTAAACGGAGCTACACCAAAGAAACCGGCTTCGGGGTTAATTGCGTACAATTGACCATCGGCACCAAATTTCATCCAGGCAATATCATCACCTACGGTTTCTACTTTCCAACCCGGAATAGTAGGGATAAGCATAGCTAAGTTTGTTTTACCACAAGCACTTGGGAATGCAGCAGCAATATATTTTTTAACCCCTTTTGGATTAGTGATACCCATAATTAACATGTGTTCAGCCATCCAGCCTTCTTGTTTGGCCATATACGATGCAATACGCAATGCAAGACATTTTTTTCCAAGCAGTGCATTACCGCCGTATCCCGAGCCAAACGACCAAATTTCGGCAGTTTCGGGGAAGTGCGAAATGTATTTTTCTTCGATTGGTGCACATGGCCATTTAGAGTCCTGCTGACCTTCGGCCAATGGCGAACCTACCGAGTGTACACATGGAATAAAATCGCCCTCACCAAGAATATCGAGAACCGCTTTACCCATACGGGTCATGATCCGCATGTTTACAACTACATAAGCCGAATCGGTAATTTCGATACCAATTTTAGCAATGTTTGAACCGAGTGGGCCCATGCTGAATGGAATCACGTACATTGTACGACCTTTCATACAACCTCTGTACTTTTCGCGAAGTATCGCCTTCATCTCCGATGGTGCCATCCAATTGTTTGTCGGACCGGCATCACCTTCGTTTTCAGTACAGATGTAAGTACGGTTTTCTACACGTGCCACATCCGATGGATCTGAATTGAAAGCATAAGAACCGGGTTGTTTTTCCTCGTTGAGTTTGGTAGCCATACCTGAAGCCACCATTTCGTCCATAAGACGTTGGTTTTCTTCGGCCGAACCATCAACCCAATAAACACTCGCAGGCTGGCACAATGCAACCCACTCTTCTACCCATGCTAACAATTTTTTGTTACTTGTCATAATGATATATTTTAAATTTAACCTCTTCAGATTGATTTGAGGCAGTTTACAAACATGCCGTAAATTTTGAAAGGCCAAATATAGTTCATAGTTTTAATTAAAAAAAGGATGAAAAATTGCGAAAAACAACTAAAATGCCATTAACTACATTATATTCAATTACTTATCAATTAGTGAAAAATTTCGTTAATTGTGGTTAAAGTAAAAGTGCACATAATATATCATTGATATACAACACATTAATTATTTTTGAACATTTACCATCAAAGCACAAAAAAGGGACTTTACGAGTAAATGTAAAATCCCTTAATATTGAATCATGTTATTAAAACCTATTCCATAATTTTACGGAACAAATTTTTCATGCTAACTTGTTCACCAATAATACTTTGTAAGTCAGAAATATTGATACGTTCCTGCATCATGGTATCACGATACCTTATGGTTACAGTATTATCTTCGAGTGTTGTATGGTCGATGGTAACACAAAATGGCGTACCAATCGCATCCTGACGACGATATCGCTTTCCAATACTATCTTTTTCGTCGTACTGACAATTAAACTCGAACTTAAGGTTATTAATTATTTCGCGGGCTTTTTCGGGCATACCATCCTTTTTCACCAACGGCAAAACCGCGAGTTTAATAGGTGCAAGCACAGCCGGAAGTTTAAGCACAACACGTGTATCCTTTTTATCATCGCTACCAACCTCCTCTTCGCAATACGAAGCGGCAATCATACTAAGAAACATACGATCCACACCAATTGATGTTTCGATAACATAAGGAGTATACGACTGATTTAATTCAGGATCGAAATACTGAAGCTTTTTGCCGCAAAATTTTTCGTGTTGCGAAAGGTCGAAATCGGTACGCGAGTGGATGCCTTCCACCTCTTTAAATCCAAATGGCATTTCGAATTCGATATCAGTAGCAGCATTGGCATAATGTGCCAATTTATCGTGATCGTGAAAACGGTATTTTCTCTCGGGAAATCCAAGTGCTTTGTGCCATTTTATGCGGATGTTTTTCCATTTTTCGAACCATTCCATCTCGCTGCCGGGACGAATAAAGAATTGCATCTCCATCTGTTCAAATTCGCGCATACGGAAGATAAACTGACGGGCCACAATTTCATTACGGAATGCTTTACCAATTTGGGCAATACCGAACGGAATTTTCATGCGTCCGGTTTTTTGTACATTAAGGTAGTTAACAAAAATACCCTGAGCTGTTTCGGGTCTCAAATATATTTTGAGTGCACCATCGGCAGTTGATCCCATTTCGGTACTGAACATTAGATTAAATTGCCGTACATCAGTCCAGTTTTTAGTACCCGAAACCGGGCAAACCACTTCGTAATCTTCGATAATAGCTTTAAGTTCGACCAAATCGCTATCGTTAAGTGCTTTTACAAAACGATTATGAATTTCGTTACGTTTTGCAACATTTTCGAGTACACGTTGATTGGTTTCTTTAAAAACAGTTTCGTCGAATGAGTCGCCAAATTTTTTGCGTGCTTTTTCAACTTCCTTTTCAATTTTATCGTCGTATTTCGCCATTAGTTCCTCGATAAGAACATCGGCACGATAACGTTTTTTTGAATCTTTATTGTCGATAAGCGGATCGTTAAAAGCATCAACATGGCCGGATGCTTTCCAAATGGTGGGATGCATAAAAATTGCAGAATCGATGCCCACCACGTTTTCGTGAAGTAGCACCATACTGTCCCACCAATATTTTTTAATATTGTTTTTTAACTCAACACCCAACTGACCGTAGTCATAAACCGCTCCGAGGCCATCATAAATTTCACTCGAAGGGAACACAAAGCCGTACTCTTTACAGTGAGAAACGAGCTTTTTAAAAACATCATCTGACATAACAGCTTATCTATCGTTTTTTTTATGAAAGCACAAAAATAATCTATTTTGGTTAATTGCGAACCCGATTGAACAAATAATAAAAAAAACCATACTATTTTAAAGGCAGCGTTCAACAATACCTTAAACGAATTCTTAATCTACAAAAATCAGATTATCAACCTTTTAATGTTTCATCAACAAATTCCAATCATATATCTATTGGTTCAGCCCAACAAAAACAGGGGTTATTTTATTACCTTTGGAACTCCAAAACAGATTAATAGTGGGTAATATTCTCGAAGATTTGAATGAAGCGCAGCGTGCCGCAGTAGAGTTTATCGAAGGGCCATCGCTGGTATTAGCCGGTGCCGGTTCGGGCAAAACAAGGGTGTTGACCTACAAAATAGCGTATTTGTTAAATAATAAGGTTGATCCCGCAACTATTCTGGCACTTACATTTACCAATAAGGCAGCACGCGAAATGAAAGAGCGTATTGCCCAGTTAGCCGGAAAAAAAGAGACAAAAAACCTGTGGATGGGCACTTTTCATTCGCTGTTTGCCCGCATTCTGCGCATCGAAGCCAAAACCATCGGATTTCCGCAGTCGTTTACGATATACGATACCGGCGATGCAAAATCGTTGATAAAAACAATTGTAAAAGAGCTTAAACTCGACGATAAGATTTATAAAGCCAGCCACATTCAAAGTCGTATCTCTTTAGCAAAGAACAATTTACTTACGCCGGAGGGTTATGCCAACAATGTAAAAATAGTACAAGCCGATGTAATGAACCGGATGCCCCGGGTTCAGGACATATATGCCATTTATTTTAACAGGTGCAAGAAAGCAGGTGCTATGGATTTCGACGATTTACTCTTGTACACCAATCTTTTGTTTCGCGATCATCCCGAAATTCTTGCAAAATATCGCAACGTGTTTCAGTACATTTTGGTCGATGAGTATCAGGACACCAACATGGCTCAATATCTGATTATAAAGAAATTAGCCGAAGTACACCAACGCATTTGCGTAGTGGGCGACGATGCTCAAAGTATTTATTCATTTCGGGGGGCTCGGGTCGACAATATTTTACAATACCCCAATGATTTTGCCGGGTGCAAGATTTTTAAACTCGACCAAAACTATCGCAGTACTCAAAATATTGTAAAAGCAGCCAACAGCCTCATTGCAAAAAACAGTAATCAATTCGAAAAAAACAACTTTTCATCGAACCCGGCGGGAAGTAAAATAACGGTATTGAGTGCGTACTCGGATATCGAAGAAGCTTACATCGTTACCAATACGATTTTCGAAATGCATATGCGCGACCATTGCGAACTGCGCGACTTTGCCATTCTCTACCGCACCAATGCACAATCGCGGCATTTTGAAGAGGCTCTGCGCAAACGCAATCTCGAATACAAAATTTATGGCGGACTCTCATTTTACCAACGCAAGGAAATTAAAGATTTGCTGGCTTATATGCGGTTAGCTGTAAATCAAAACGACGACGAAGCATTGAAGCGGGTTATAAACTATCCGCCAAGAGGTATTGGCGATACGACCCTAAGCAAACTCGATGCGCTGGCTCAGGACGAAAATGTAGGTATATTTCATGCCATTGGTATGATCCGCAACTACAACCTCGGTATCAATAATTCAACCATTGCCAGATTAGAGGCATTTGCCCATATGATAGATCATTTCAGGGAGTCGATGCACACTCTCGATGCAGCCGAAGTGGTTCAGAAAGTACTACAAGAGAGCGGTATACTTGCCGAATTTAGCAACGACAAAAGCCCCGAAAGCCTAAGTCGCAAAGAAAACCTCGAAGAACTTATTAATGCGGTAAACGAATTCTGTGCACAAAAAAAAGAGGAAGGCAACGAAAACAGCCTCATTGACTTTTTGCAGGAAGTATCTCTGCTCACCGATCAGGACAAGGAAGAAGAGGGTGAATTTAACAAAATAACCCTTATGACCATTCATTCGTCCAAAGGGTTGGAGTTTAAGCATGTATTTGTTGTAGGCATGGAAGAAGAACTGTTTCCGTCGGCCCGTACGTTAGATTCTCCGGCCGGACTTGAGGAAGAACGACGCTTATTTTATGTTGCCGTGACACGGGCCCGTGAAATTTGCTTCCTTACATTTGCCAAGTCGCGTGGCAAATTTGGCCAATATGCCTACTGCACACCATCGCGGTTTATAAGAGACATTGATGCCGTATTTCTCGATTTGCCGGTTGATATTTCACTTAACACCAAAGGATTAAGTAATACGACCGAACCAATAAAGCGTATTCAGCGTAACGATCGGCCTGTTGTAGCCACCGGTGGATTGAGTAAGCGAACACCGTTATCGCATGCAAAAGGCAAAAATGATGAAAAAACCAACTTTTCTCCCGACATTCCGGCACTCATACAAGTTAATCAAAGAGTAGAACATGCCACTTTCGGGTTTGGAACTGTTGTGCGAATTGAAACCAATGGCGATATAAAAGCTGTTATAGAATTTGATAAAACCGGGCAAAAAACTTTATTACTCAAATTTGCCCGATTGCGTATTCTAAAAGATGAATAAACTAAAAAACGCGCCAAAGAACAAACTTTGGCGCGTTTTATTTATTTTGGCTGAACCCCTTACAAAATCATTCCGGCACCTACAGTTTCGTTGGTGCCTTCGTCGATAATAATTACACTGCCGGTAACCCGGTTCTTTTTGTACGAATCGAAGAACAACGGCTTGGTGGTTTTTACCGAAATACAGGCAATATCGTTAAGCGACACCTTTTTATCGTCGTAAATATTTTCGATGGTATTGATGTTAACCTTGTATTTTATCTCTTTGATTATTGCACGCACCTCATTTGTAGTATGCTTAATAATATATTTACCTCTTTCTATCAATGGTTTTTCGTTGAACCAACACACCATCATATCGATATCTTGTTCGGCATATGGCGCACAAGCCGGATCGACCAACATATCGCCCCGGCTGATATCAATCTCGTCCTTTAAACGGATGGTAACAGATTGTGGCGGGAAAGCCATTTCAATTTCGTCTCCGCCAAAGTCGATGGCTTCTACTTCGGTTTCAAAGCCTGACGGTAAAACTTTTACCTTTTGGCCGGGCTTCCAGATACCACCGGCTATTTTACCTGCATATCCACGGTAATCGTGAAATGCCTCGCGCATGGGGCGAATAACCAATTGAACCGGAAAACGACGGTCGTCGAGGTTCTTATCGCGCCTAAGTTCGATTGTTTCTATTAAATCGAGGAAAGTAGGGCCGGTATACCATGGTGTTTTAGTCGATTTGTCCACCACATTATCGCCATCGCGTGCACTTATTGGCACATAATGCACATCGTGAATACCCAATTTGCGTTCAACCTCTACAAAATCAGCTTTAATTTTATTATAAACAGCCTCATCAAAATCCACAAGGTCCATTTTATTAATACATGCTACAATATGAGGTATTTGTAATAAATTAGCAATATATGCATGCCTGCGGGTTTGCTCTATTACACCGTTACGGGCATCGATAAGAATGACTGCCACGTTTGCAGTTGATGCACCGGTAACCATATTACGGGTGTACTGAATATGCCCGGGTGTATCGGCAATTATAAACTTACGTTTGGGGGTCGCAAAATAGCGATAGGCCACATCGATGGTAATGCCTTGTTCGCGCTCGGCACGTAACCCATCGGTAAGTAATGCAAGATTTACCTCCTCTTCGCCACGGCCCTTGCTGGCACGTTCGATGGCTTCCATCTGATCTTCGAAAATTGCTTTACTGTCGTAAAGTAAACGACCAATAAGCGTACTTTTGCCATCATCCACACTCCCTGCCGTTGTAAACCGCAGGAGCTGCATATCGAGATAACCTTTTGTACTATCTGTATTCATTGTTGAATCTACTTTTAAATTTAATTAATCGGGGCGGATGAATATTCTGGTTATGCTCTTTCGTGCCGACCGGCCACCTTTACGCATAACCACCAACATACGGCCCCAGCGAATATTTTCCCATAACCGTTCGTGCAAATAATACAAGAATATTTTTGTAAAAATCTCTACACCACCAATCGTAAATGCGATAACCGGTTTTCCTGTAAGAATAAACGAAATTAATATCGTATCCAGTGTACCCACAATTCGCCAGGTAATTGCTTTCACAACACTTTTTATTGGCCTGTCGCGTACAATTGTTTTACGATCGACTTCGGTATTTTTGCTTTTAAACAATGAGATTGATTTCATCAAAATATTTGCAATTGCACGAAATTTTCAGAAGTACCCTTCTTTTTTACGATCTTCCATTGCCGCTTCCGAACGTTTGTCGTCGGCCCGGCTACCCCGTTCGGTAACCCTTGTTGCCGCAATTTCGGTTATAATTTCTTCAATAGTATCGGCATGCGACAATGTAAGCCCGGTACAGGTAATATCGCCGATTGTACGACAACGTACGGTATGAACCTCAACCTTTTCGTTTGGCTTAAGCTTCATAAACGGAGCATAGGCCAACCATTGGCCATCTCTGAAGAAACATTCGCGTTGATGAGTATAATATAACGAAGGCAAGGTTATATTTTCCTGATAAATGTATTGCCAAACGTCCATTTCGGTCCAGTTTGAAATGGGAAATACCCTAAAATGTTCACCGATGTGCTTTTTCCCATTGAATAAGTGCCATAATTCGGGCCTTTGGTTTTTCGGATCCCATTGACCAAATTCATCACGATGTGAAAAGAAACGCTCCTTCGCACGGGCTTTTTCTTCATCCCTGCGTCCGCCGCCAAGAGCTGCGTCAAACTTATTGGTCTCAATTGCATCGAGCAATGTTCCCGTTTGCAATTTATTGCGCGAGGCATTATAACCACTCTCTTCAACCGCTTTACCGGAATCTATTGATTCCTGAACCGAACCAACAACAAGTTTAACCCCTAATTCAGATACGAGTTGATCTCTGAATTCGAGTGCTTCAACAAAATTGTGTCCCGTATCAATGTGTAAAAACGGGAATGGTATACGTGCCGGAAAAAATGCTTTTTTGGCTAAATAAGCCATAACAATACTGTCTTTCCCCCCGGAAAATAGCAAACAGGGGTTTTCGAATTGCGCTGCCACCTCTCTCATCACAAAGATAGCTTCTGCTTCAAGTTCTTTGAGATGGTTCAGACTGAAATCCTCCATACTACATGTTAGTTTTAATGTTCCTAAAAAAATTATACAGGACTTGCAATACCCTCTAATCTCAGGAGGTGCAAATATAACCTAAAAAATGATGTTGACAACCTTTTAAAGTAACACACCAGTACAAAAAGCGAACATTAAAACATCTTTTAATCTTTTGCTAAGGCTAATTAAATTAAAAACCCACTGTTTAAAGCAGCGATTTTTTACAGACTGACAAATTACAAATTATTAAGAATAAAGCAGAACACACCTATTTGGGGAGTGTAAATTTAAAGGTGGAACCTTTGCCATATTCCGATTCGAAACCAAGCTGTCCGCCCTGCCTTTCAATAAGCTTTTTAACCAACGAAAGGCCAACGCCGGTGCCTTGTTCTTTAACCTTTTCCTGATTTGCGGTTCCGAACATTGTGAAAATATGCTCACGGTCGGCTTCTTTTATTCCAATACCATTATCAGACACCGAAAAGAGATAAAAGTCGTCGTCGGTTTCACAATTTACCTCTATAAGCTTTTGAGACTTATCGTTGTATTTTATCGCATTTGAAATGAGGTTCTGAAAAATCTGATGCATCAGGGTTTTATCGGCCTGAACCATTGGCAAAGTAGCGATATTAAAAACAATATTTTCTGAAGCTTTGGTAAATTCGACCACATCGTACAGGGTTTTGTTTAAATCAACATCCTCGCGTACAATAGGCTTGGCTACATTTTTTGAATAGTTGAGAATATCGGAAATTAATGCAGCCATTTTAAACGATACATCCTCAATAGTTTGCAAATATTTCAGGCCATCGGGCCCGAGCACATCCTCGTAATCGGTAGCCACAATATTAGAATAACCGATAATTACGTTTAATGGTGCTTTAAGATCGTGGGATACGACATGGGCAAAGTTGCGTAACTCCTTGTTTACCAACTCAAGATCCGAAAGTGTGGTGCTAAGCTTTTGGTTCGACGCTTCGAGTTCGGCGGTTCGCTCCTTTATGAGTCTTTCGAGCTCGCTCGAAAATTGCCGCTCCTTTTGAATTGGCCTTAAATAAACCTGAATGCGCCGAATAAGCGATTGATCGTTGATGGGTTTAGTAATGTAATCTTCAACACCAAGCTCAAATCCACGCAATTTAAACTTTTCGGACACATATGCGGCGGTGAGTAAAATAATGGGTATATGGGCAGTTTTTTCGCGCTTACGAATCAGTTCGGTAAGCTCAAAACCATCCAAGTCGGGCATGTGCACATCCAGTATTAACAGGTCGACACTTTGACGCATGAGTAAATCCAGTGCAGTGAGACCCGATTGAGCTTCAATAACTTCTACATCTAAGTTATCTTCGATTAAAGCACGAAGGGTAACAAGATTATTGATATTATCATCGACGATTAAAATTCTTAGCTTTTCCATTTAAAATACTTGTTATGCGTTGTGTCTGTATATTTTTAATTGTTTATCATAAACCGAAAATGCGTGGTGATTTCCAATTGTTTCGGCTTCGCCCAAAACCAAAAACCCATTACGTATAAGCGAATTACTAAACAAATCGAAGACCTTATCCTGTAAACTTTTCTGAAAATAGATGAGTACATTGCGACAAAAAATAAGATTAAACTGATTTAACACCCCCTGAGACAGCAACGAATGCTGAAAAAAGAGGATATGTTTTGCCAAATCGGGGTCTATCTGAACCGCACCATCAAAAGTAGTGCTAAAATGGCCGAAAGAGAGCTTTCCTCCTGCATTTTTATAATTTTCCTCAGCTTTATCGAGGCTGGTTTGTGAAAAGTACCCATTTCGGGCCTGCTCTACCACAAAGGGATTGATATCTGTGGCATAAATCTGCGACTTTTCGAGCAATCCCTCCTCCTTGAGTAATATCGCCAATGAATAGGGTTCTTCGCCTGTTGAACAACCTGCACACCATATTTTGATGTGTGGATATGAAGCAAGATAGCTTACAATATTTTTCCGCACCACTTTGTACACTTCGGGATTGCGAAAAAAAGAGGTAACATTAACCGAAAACTCCAGAAACAAACTTTCGAAATGGTTGTAATCTTCCAAAACCATTTGTCTTAAATCAGCAAAATTCGACAGTCGTTTGTCGGCCATTTCTTTATTAATCAGGCGCGACAAACTTTCGTAACTATACTCCCTGAAATCGTAACCATATTTGTCGTTTATCTCGCCCAAAAAAGTTACCATTTGCTTTTCGGTAAATAACTTATTTTGCAAGGCAGCATGGCGCGCCACATACGAAACAACTTCGGGAAGAGGAAAAATGTAATTATAGTTTCCGGTATTAATAGCGTTGACCAACAAATCTTTTTCGAGACATTCTATCGGATCCTGTATAATCATCTTCGATTTCAATTGCTGCAACAATTTAAGACAGTGGGTGCCATCGTTGTTATATCCCGATAACAGCACCGCAATGAGCCCGCTTTTATATTCAACACCAAGCGATTCGAATAAAATATCGATTGATGGACGGGCAAAATAGGCTGGTGGTTCATCCGTTAATACAATTTTTCCTTTTACTACACGCATTTGTTTTGCAGGCGGAGCAATATATACGGTCGAATCCACTACCTTCTCTTCATCTTCGGCATCTTTTACGGTAAGGCTTGTTTTGGATCTGAGAATAGATGGCAAATAATTTGGCGTATCTTCGGGTATATGCTGAACCACAAATACCGGCACGGTAGTTTGGGGCAACTGTTCGATAATGGCCACAATAGAATCGAGACTTCCGGCAGATCCACCCAAGCAAATAGCCTTACAATTCAATGATTTTGAAATTTTTACGTTTTTTACCTCAATCAGTGAATGTGGAATGCCGATACGTGCCAAATAGCCCGAAAGAATTCGATGTACGACTTTTACTTTCACCTGAAAATGGTTTCGCTTATTGGTTATACGCAGCAAATCGGCCATAATAACTGCCGGCAAAACCCTGGCATCGTAAATGGATACCGATACCGGTTCAACCGAAATATTGCCCATTGCAGTTTGCCAACATTCAACATCGCGAGGCAAAAATTTTTCGCCCAGCAGCGAAATGCGGGTTTCGTTACTATGTTTGGATATTACGATCGACATTACAAGCTTTTTTGAAACCAGTTGTTTACCACATTAATAAGTACATCGTAGTCTATTGGCTTGGTGAGATAATCGGATGCACCGGACTGAAAGCATTTAATTTTATCTTCTTTCAATGCTTTGGCAGTAACCGCAATAACGGGAAGATTTTTCCACTTATCATTTGCTCTTATGGCTTCCATTGCTTCGTAGCCATTCATAACCGGCATCATAATATCCATGAGAACCAAATGAATAGCGTCATTTTGTTCGAGTATTTCGATGGCCTGTTTGCCATTTTTGGCCGAAAGAATATTGGCATTATATTGTTCGAGTGCACTGGTTATTACAAACGTATTTTTTATATCGTCGTCGACAACCAATATCGTTTTGCCCGAAAAATCGATATTGGTATGCATTGAAATTGTACTTTTCGCATAACCTGTTGTCGATTGTTGTTTTGGTTTTGGATTTTTCAACAAAATCTCCACTTCGTCTACGAGGCGCTCGCCCGAGTTTACGGTTTTTATAACGATTGCACTGGCATATTGCTTTATTTCGGCCTCTTCGGGTTCGCTTACCGAATAGCCGGTATAAATAATAACCGGAATATTGGCCTTATTATTTTTAAGTTGTTTACACAAATCGAGGCCATTGCCATCGGTAAGTCCCAAATCGAGAATAATAACATCGACAGTAGCACCCGATACAACCTCCATCGCCGATGTTAAGCTGTTTGCCACCAAAATTTGAACCCCGATTTCTTTAATTACCTCGGTAATTGCAATAAGTTCGTTGGCATTATCTTCAACGATAAGTACCGTTTTTTTACTATTGTCGGGCGTAGCCATTAGCGATTCGATAACGGTGTTGAGCTGAACCTCGTTTACGGGTTTTTGAACATATCCAATGGCACCCTCTTTAATGGCCTCAATCGACGCATTATCTCTACCGGTAACCACATGTACCGGAATATTGCGCAGGGTAGCAGTAGTTTTAAGTATATGCAACACCTCAATTCCGTCAATGTCGGGCAACCCAATATCTAAAATAATTCCTTTTGGATTGTATTTTTCGGCCATCTTCAGTCCTTCGTTACCTGTTACGGCGACAATGGCTTTTTTGCCGGCATCTCTCACTACATCAACCACAATGGTAGCAAAATTGGTATCATCTTCAATAATTAATACCACATCGTCATTAACCAACAGATGGTTTCTATCGTCGTTAAATATCATATTGGTATCTTTTCGATGGTCTGCTTTTATTTCGGGTTGAACCGGCTGTTGACCTTTTGGGGCGTGAACCAAAGGCTCGTCGGTACTATTTAATACATCGGGCAGATAAAGAATAAAGCGGCTGCCTTCGCCCTGATGACTTTCAACGGCAATTTTTCCCTTTAAAATTGCAGACAACTGAAGTGATATTGAAAGCCCGAGTCCGGTTCCGCCATACATGCGCGATACACCGCCATCTACCTGTTTAAAAGCTTCAAAAATTAAATCGAGTTTATCCTCAGGGATACCAATTCCTGTATCGGTTACCATCAATTTAATGGCATAAGGTTTCATATTGGCATCGCTTACCGATAAGGTTACGCCACCTTTCGAAGTAAATTTAAATGCATTGGATAAAAAGTTGCGCAGTATTTGAGAAATGCGCAAGCTATCGCTTACAATCATTCGGTTAGGTTCTGTTAAAAGGTTTTCGATAGTAAAAACAAGGTTTTTGTCCAACGCTACCGACGAAAAATAGGCCCTTTGTTCTTCGAGAATTTCGTCGACCATAAACTGGCGAACCTCAAGTTCAACACGGCCGGCTTCAATTTTCGACAGATCGAGTAAATCGTTTATAAGACGGAGCAGTTCGTTTCCGGCATTGTTTATTACCGACAATTTGGCTACATCTTCGGGTGTCATGTTTCCCGCTTTGTTTTTGCCCAGCAGTTGCGACAACAAAATAACCGAGTTGAGCGGTGTACGAAGTTCGTGACTCATATTGGCCATAAATTCGCCTTTATATTTATTCGCGGTTTCGAGCATGTTGGCTTTTTCGTCGAGTGCTTTACGGGCCTCTTTCAGCTCGTTGTTCATGATGGTTACCTCGGCCATCTGTTTTTCTACACGACTCTTTTGAATTTCGAGTTGTGCGTTGCTTTGTTGCAGCTCTTCGCTTTGTTGCTGTAGTTGTTGCTGTTGTTCTTCGAGTTGCGCATTGCTTTGTTGCAGTTCTTCACTCTGTTGTTGCAACATTTGTTGCTGAATTTCGAGTTGCGCATTACTTTCCTGTAAGTTTCGGCTTTGAACCTCAAGCACTTGCTTTTGTTCTTCCAGTGCTTCATTTATTTTCTGAACCTCGGCCGCATGCTGCTTAGAATCGGCCAAAAGCCGTTTTATTTTATCGCTTTGATGGGCAATAAATACCGAAGAAGCAAGGCTAAAAACAGATTCGGAAAGAAAATCGGATTGCAACGCACTAAAAGATTGTAGCGATGCAATTTCCAAAACGCCGACCAGATTATTAACGTACACCAATGGTAAGGTATAAATAAAAAGGGGTGGTTCACTTACAATTCCTGAGTTTATAAGGCGTTGCGACCGCAAAACATTCTTCATGAGAATCGGTTTTCGTTCGAGGGCCACCTGCCCAACAATGCCTTCGCCGGGAACAACAATACTACTCAGGATATCGCGTTCGGTAAAAGCATAACTCGAAACCATTTTCAGGTGATTTTCCTCTTCGTTAAAATGGTAAATAACGCCGGTACCGGCATCTAAATATCGGCAAATAAACGATATGGCCACGTCACAAATTTCGCGTACACTTTTATCACCACTGGTTTCTTTCGATAGTTTGGCTACGCCATCCTTAATCCAGTTTTGCTTTTCAAGTTCGCCAATGGTATTTTTGAGCGATTTGGTCATTAATCCAAAATCGGCATTAAGCTCACCAACCTCATCGTGTTTATAATCAGAATAATCCACATCAAAATTGCCTTTGGCCACCTTTTCAACATTTAGTTTAAGCTTTTCGATGCGGCGAATCAGATTGCGTGTAAGAATGTAAGCAATATAAATGATTACAACCAGCATGAGTAAAAACCAAATACCGGACGCATATTCGTTTTTTCGGTATTGCTCTATTTTTTTTAGCTGAACCCCATAATGTAATGAACTCTGCTCGTCATGCAATATATAAAGTGAGTGCATTAACTCACGGGTTACTTCTTTAAGATTAAAATATCGTTGATTATCGAGCATTTGATGACTACTGGTTATTTGAATGGCCTGATGCGACAAATCGGTAAACCTGGCAAAAACGGTGGTAAGTTTTGTAAAGGCTACGCTTGATTTGGATTCGGGGTTTGAACCAATTAATTCATTAACCTTTAAATGAAGTTGTTCGTTGGCCTTAATCAAATCACTGCTATTATGTTCATTTACCGAATTATTCACCAAATCGACTATAGAATCGAAATCCATAATTAAATGACCAACCTCAGAAATATCAGACCGAAATGTGTTATCCAAACGCATGACAGATTCGTATTCGTCCGAAAAAAGACGCAAACGATTAAGGGTTATGACTTTGTAAATAAAAAAGAACATCAGTAATACCACAAATACCGAGATAACTTTATTCGCAATCCGAAAATCGTTAAATTTTATCATAATCTAAACTTTACATCATTTTAACAACACAAACTTATATGTTTTTTGTGTGGAATACAAATAAAACCACCTAATTCAGAGAGCCAGCCGATGAATAAATAAGAATTTACCAACTTGTGATAACGCACTAAGAAAAACCACTTTAACACTTTAAAAAAATACAAATTTAATATTGACTTCAATAACCGTATTTTTGGTTTATCCTGCAAATGAACACCCCCTGAGTAAAAGAGCAATTTCTAAAAAAAATGAACGCGAACGGGGTCGAAACGTACGACATCGGGGTCGAAACGTACGACATCGGGGTCAAAACATACGACATCGGGGTCGAAACATACGACATCGGGGTCAAAACATACGACATCGGGGTCGAAATGAACGCGAGCGTACAAAAAATGAAGGAAAGTTTATATTTTGACCCCGATTTTGTTTTTTTTGGTTCAAACATGCTAAAAATGGCATTTACATAACCAACGATGTAAGTCAAAAATACGGACTGGCTTACCGGTTAAGCAGATCTTACGGCAGGCGGTTCAACCATTAATGCGCATAAAACAATGCGATAATTTAATGAGAAATATCAACACTTCGCAAATATTTCGGTTTTTAAAACAGAAGTTTGTAATTTTAAGGCAAAAGATTAAAAATGTGCGGACGATATATATTAACACAGAAGGCTGAAGTCATCGAAAAACGGTTTAATATATCCATACCCGAGGGTTTGGGCTATAAACCATCGTACAATATTGGTCCCGGCCAACAAGCTGCGGTAATTACCGGTTCAGCCCAAAACACCCTGACGATGATGACCTTTGGCCTTACCCCATCGTGGGCCAAAAAACCAATGTATTTGTTTAACGCCCGGGCCGAAGGCGACAGAAACAAAGAAGATTGGCCGTTGTATGCGGGATCGAAAGACATCATTACCAAACCGGCATTTCGCACACCCATTCGCAGCAAACGGTGTCTGGTACTTGCCGATGCTTTTATCGAAGGAACGACTTTAGAAAAATTGGCAAAGCCCTATTTGGTTTATTTGCGCAACCAGCAGCGACCATTTGCCATGGCAGGCATTTGGGACACCTGGCTGAACCCCGAAACGCGTGAAACGATGCATGGATTTGCCATTATTACTACGGCGGCCAACAGCCTGATGCAAATGATTCCGCACCATCGTTGCCCGCTTATTTTGCCCCGACATAACGAAGCCCGATGGTTGCGTAACGAACTGCCTTTGTCGGAAGTAACGGCTATGATGCACCCTTTTCCGGCCGAACAGATGAACGCCTATCCCATTTCACAGGATATACGAAATATTGGAAATAACGCCCTCGATTTCATTCAACCCAAAGGCGAAAGACTGATGCCCGAGGTGGAAATACGTACGCAAAACGATTTGCATTTGCAGGGTATGGGACACAACAAAAAACGGTCATGATTTTGGATTTGGATATTATTTTGACTATATTAGCTATCAATAATTAACACAAAATAAAAATATAAAATGCCCAAAACTTTAGCATGACATATTTTTACGCCTAAAATTTTCAATACTTTATCATCAAAACACAAATAATAAACAATAATATGGATAAGTTTACAATGCAAAACATCCAATTGGTTTTGCTTAAAAAAGAGGATTACCCCCAACTGAAAGAGATTATGATCGAAGCCTATGCCACAATGCCCGATGCATACTGGAAAGAACATCATATTAATACTTTAATCGAAAAGTTTCCGGAAGGACAAGTCGCTATAAAATTTGATGGACACATTGTTGGTTGTGCATTATCTATTGTAATAAATTATGCCAAATTTGAAAACAATCATACCTATCGCGAAATTACAGGTAACTACACTTTTAATACCATTAGCAGGTACGGCGATACGCTATATGGCATTGATGTATTTATAAAAAACGAATTTCGCGGACAACGACTTGGTCGACGACTGTATGAATACCGCAAAGAACTGTGCGAAAAGCTTAATTTAAAAGCCATTGTATTCGGTGGCCGAATTCCGAATTACCACAAATATGCCGATACACTCTCGCCAAAGGAGTATATCGAAAAAGTAAAATTGCGCGAAATCCACGACCCGGTTTTAAATTTTCAACTTTCGAACGATTTTCACCCGATAAAAGTGCTAAAAGGTTATCTCGAAGGCGATAGTGCATCGCAGGAATTTGCCGTATTGCTGAAATGGGATAATATTTACTATGAAAAGATTTCGAAAAAGCCGCAATTGAGCAAAAGGGAGGTCAGACTGGGCTTAGTACAATGGCAAATGCGACCGTATAGCGGATTAAAAGAGTTGATGGATCAATGCGAATATTTTGTGGATGCATTAAGTGGATACCGCAGTGATTTTGCACTCTTTCCGGAGTTTTTCAATGCACCGTTAATGGCCGAACATAACCATTTGAGCGAATCGGAAGCCATACGCAAACTTGCGCTATTTACAAAAGACATCGTTACAGAATTTTCGAAATTGGCCATTTCTTACAATATCAATATTATTACCGGCAGCATGCCCGAAATTGTAAACGGGGTTTTGTATAATGTAGGTTATTTATGCAAAAGAGACGGTGCCATTGAACGGTTCGAAAAAATACATGTTACACCCGATGAAGCCAAAATATGGGGTATGAAAGGTGGCGACAAGCTCAAAACATTCGATACCGATTGCGGAAAAATTGGCATTCTCATTTGTTACGATGTAGAGTTTCCGGAACTATCGCGCATATTAGCCGACGAAGGCATGGATATTTTGTTTGTACCGTTTTTAACCGATACACAAAACGGTTATTCGCGCGTGCGCCATTGTGCCATGGCCCGTGCCATTGAAAACGAATGTTTTGTAGCCATTGCGGGTAGTGTGGGCAACCTTCCAAAAGTACACAATATGGATGTACAGTTCGCACAGTCGATGGTGTTTACCCCATGCGACTTTGCCTTTCCGTTAAACGGCATAAAATCCGAAGCCACACCTAATACCGAAATGATTGTAATTGCCGATGTAGACCTTGATTTGCTGCGCGATTTACACCATTACGGTGCGGTAAAAAACCTTAAAGATCGACGGCTCAATTTGTACGAACTGAAAAGAACAGGTTTAAAAAGCTAATTTCCTATGCGTAGTGGATGGAAATCCATTCACTACGCATCTTTTTCACACCGTTTTTCGATACCGGTTTATAGCCAGCGACATAAATAGTACCGCATAACCGGCCAGAGCAGCGATCTTTGGCCATAAATCCACAAAACCAGCTCCTTTTAAGGTTACACTACGCATAATAAGCACAAAATAGTATAACGGATTGAGATAATTTACCGTTTGCGCCCATTGTGGCATACTCTCTACGGGTGTAAACAACCCACTCATCAGCACAAAAATCATCATCGAAAAGTAGGCCACAAAAGTAACCTGTTGCTGCGTTTGGCTAATGGTCGACATCAGCAACCCCAAAGCCAGTACCACCACAAGGTAAATTGCCGCAACGCTAAACAAAAAGAGCAAACTACCCGTCACCGGCATTCCAAAAGCGATGCGCGCTAAAGTAAGACCAAGCCCCAGATCGAATAAGCCGATAATTAAAAAAGGCATCAGCTTACCGAGCAAAAACTGCCACTTTTTAATGGGCGTTACGTTAATTTGTTCGATGGTACCAATCTCCTTTTCGCGCACAAGGTTCATACCTCCCAAAAAAAGACCAATTACGGTTACCAGTACCACCAGAATACCCGGAGCCATATAAATACGGTAGTTAAGGTCTTCGTTGAACCAATATCGGGCCGAGATCCCTTCGCCGGAAATAACCCCAGGCACTTTGCCTCCTTTTTCAATCATCAGATTTGAGTTAAAGGCACTGATAATGCCTGAAAGATAAGCCGTGGAGAGCTGAGCCGAATTACCATTGATGGCATTTACAATAATTTGAACCGGCGCGGCGCCATTATTGCCTATTTTTTTTCCTGTATTTTGTGGTATTATAAGAGCCAGATCGGCACTGTTATCGATAAGGGCATAATTGGCATCGCCACGGTTTTGGGATGAACCGGATATTTTAAAAAACGGATTACCCTGAATTTTGGAAACCAATTGCCGCGAGGTAGCCGACAAATCGTTGTCGACAATGGCAATATCTACCCGCTTTAAATCGTAGGTTGCCGCAAACACCAGTACCATCATTTGTACTATCGGCAATACAAAAATAATCGGCAACATGCCCTTGTTTCTAAAAACCTGAATAAACTCTTTCTGAAGAATATATAATAATGTTTTCATCTTATTTTAAATTTTTTTATTCGAGGCGGTTTTTAAATTTACGTGCAGAAACCAAAAGTAAAAAAGCCGTCATTCCGCCGAGTACAAGCGTAGGAAACCATACATCGGCAAAGGTTGAACCCTTTATCATAATATCGCGTGCCATGGCAATAAACCACCGCGGCGGCATGGCGGCCGAAACCACCTGTAAGACAACCGGCATGTTTTTAATCGGAAAAATAAAACCGGACAACAACAGTGTAGGCAACATCAAGCCAAAACCCGACATCATCATGGCTGTCATTTGGGTTTTTACCACTGTTGAAATAAGAATACCCAAACTCAGTGCCACTAAAATAAACAGCGTACACTCAAAAAGAAACAGCAGCAAACTACCCTTAATCGGTACGCCGAACACCAGCACGCCCAGCAAGAGGATCACACAAATATTAATAAAAGAGATTAGCAAATACGGCATGACCTTACCTGCAATAATCTGTATGGGCTTTATGGGCGAGGCAAGCAAAATTTCCATTGTTCCACTCTCTTTTTCGCGGGCAATGGTTAAGGCCGTCATCATGGCCGATATAAGCATAAGAATAACGGCAATCAGTCCGGGCACAAAATTGTACGACTCCTTCATGGTTTCGTTAAACATCATGCGTACCTCGGGTTTAATGGCCGCCAATTCCGGTTTCACACTAAACTGATCCATAAGTACCGCACTAATGGTATTTTGAGTATAATTTACCACTAATCGCGCCATATTAGGTTCCGATCCATCGGCAATAATTTGCACCGACGACCGCTGGTGGTTTATAAACTCCGTTTCGAAATCGCGGTTAATCACCATTGCCACTTTAATTTTACCACTCCGCATCAATGCCGGCAATTCGTTTTCCGATGCCGATGGGTAGGCCACGGTAAAATACTGCGACGCGTTGATGCGGCTAATCAGTTTTCGCGACAAATCACTGTGCGAATAGTCGACCACGGCCATGTTTATGTTTTTAATTTCGTTGGTAAGCACAAAACCAAACAACATGAGCTGTGCAATGGGAATAAATATGAGTATGCCAAGTGTGCGCCTGTCGCGTAAAATATGGCGAAACTCTTTAATTAAAAATCCAAAAAATCGGTTCATCGTGCAATTTTTAAAAATACTTCGTCCATATTTTCGGCCTGATACAGTTTTTTGAGCCTTTGCGGCGTATCGAGAGCTTCTATCCGGCCATTATTCATAATCGAAACACGATCGCAATATTCGGCTTCGTCCATGTAATGCGTGGTAACAAACACTGTAATGCCCTTTTCAACCGCTTCGTAAATCAAATTCCAGAATTGGCGACGGGTTACAGGGTCAACCCCACCCGTTGGTTCATCCAAAAACACAATTTGCGGATCGTGTAAAATAGCCAACGAAAAAGCCAGTTTTTGCTTCCAACCCAACGGCATGGAGGCCACCAATCGGTTTTTTTGATCGGCTATGCCCAGTTTTTCGAGCATGTCGTCGGTTTTTTGGCGACGCACTTTGGCATCCATACCATAAATACCGCCATAAAAACGAATATTTTCGTAAACTGTAAGATCCTCGTATAGCGAAAAGCGCTGACTCATGTATCCAATGCGCCGCTTGAGTTGTTCGGTTTGCTTGTATACATCGCATCCGGCAACCGATATATCACCCGAGGTAGGCTCCAGCAGTCCGCACAAAATACGGATGGCCGTTGTTTTTCCGGCACCATTGGCACCAAGAAAGCCAAATATTTCGCCTTTGTACACATCGAACGTAAGGTTATCGTCGGCCACAAAACTGCCGAACCTTTTCACCATGTTTTTACACACAATCACCTTTTCGTTAGTTTCCACCATCTTTTTCGCTTAACAAGTACATAAACATATCTTCGATTGAGGCAGCCGACACGCGCACTTCGGCCATTTCAACACCGCCATTTTGGAGCCATTGTTCGATTGAACCGGTATTGTACAAACCTTTAGGCGTTACCACATGCAGGTATTGGCCAAAGCTGTGAACCGACATTACATCGGGCAGCGTATGCAGTATTCTTGTAGCAGTATACAATTTTTCGGTTCGAACCGCAAACAAATCCTCGGGAAAGCCGGCTGCTATATTTTCGGGTGTATCGATGCC
>QKHT01000159.1 GCA_003249935.1 Bacteroidota bacterium | reverse complement strand
CGAATTTAATGTGTGGATTCAACTGGTTGATAAATCTGAATACGAAACCGCGCTAAAGGTTACCCTTAAAGCCGACATCCCCATGATGATGCAAATGATGGCCAAAGGCCCGCTCGAAAAATTTGTTGCAATGCTTACCGATGCTATTGCTTTGTACCCGTTCGAAAGTGACGCTGTACTAGAAGCATAACACTTCGGTTCAACCAAAACCATACAAGGCCTGCATTTTTTGCGGGCCTTTTTAGTACCGCAAAAGTTTTACTTCGCCAATTATGGTTTCGGTTTTTGGCTGAACCGCGAGAGCAGGTGCTTTGGTTCCGCCTTTAAAAACCACAAGCCCTGTGTAGCGGTAAATTTCGTCGTAGTAACCGCCATCGATAAACGTTTGCAGCAATTGCGTGCCTCCTTCGATAATTACCGACAGAATCTTTTCGCGATATAAGGCGGTAAGTATTTGTGGTACAATATCATGTGTATAATCAATGGTCATATATCGGGTTGAACCGCAATTTTCAGCTTTTTTTTTGGTAAACACGATGGTGGTGCTTTGTTCATCGAATAGGTTGAGGTTGCGTGGTAGTCGCAGGTTGCGATCCAAAACGATGCGAACCGGGTTTTTTCCGGCCCATTCGCGAACGGTTAGCGATGGATTATCGAGCAATGCAGTGTTGGTGCCAATCATTACCGCATCTTCGTGGGCGCGTTGTTTGTGTACCAGCGTGCGGCATTGGGCATTGGTAATCCATGCAGGCGATGGGTCCGTAATGGTACGGTCGCGGTCGATATAGCCATCGGCACTCTCGGCCCATTTTAGTATGATGTATGGGCGAAGTTTCTGATGAAACGTAAAAAATCTACGGTTCAATGCCATACATTCTTGTTCCAAAATACCCAATGTAACCGTTATCCCTGCATTTTGCAACAGTTCTGCACCTTTGCCATCGACCAATGGAAATGGATCGCGGCAACCAATCACCACATTTTTTATTTTTTTTTCGATAATAAGTAACGCGCAAGGCGGCGTTTTGCCATAGTGTGCACAGGGTTCGAGGCTGACGTATATGGTGCTTTCGGGTAATAATCCCGGGTTTTTTACCGAAGCGATGGCATGCACTTCGGCATGCGAACCGCCGTATTGCCGGTGAAAGCCTTCGCCAATTATTTGGTCGTTGTGCACTATTACGCTGCCTACCATTGGGTTAGGCGATACACAGCCTTCGCCCATGAGGGCCAGTTGTATGCATCGGCGCATATATTTCTCGTGTATCGAACCTGTTTCGTCGGACATATATTTCTCGTTATATTTGCAAAATTATGCAAAAACTACATAACTACATCATTTCGAAGTTGGTTCCATTGTACGGCACCGAGGAAGCCGAAGCATTGGAACTGCGTTTGTGGCAATACGAACGCGGTTTTTCGCGGTTCGATCTGCATCTTCATCGGTACGATTTGCTCGATTCGGGTAACGCCGCGCGGTTATTGGCTGTTGTGGACCGTTTGGCTATGGGTGAACCGATACAATATATATATGGTGAAGCGCCGTTTTTCGATTTTATGTTTAAGGTTTCGCCGGATGTACTTATTCCTAGGCCCGAAACTGAAGAGCTTGTGGATGCCATTGTGAAAGCCAATGCAGGATTTGATGGACTTATTGCCGATATTGGCACCGGAAGTGGCTGTATTGCCGTGTCGTTGAAAAAATTCTTGCCTACTGCCAATGTTACGGGTTTCGATATATCGGTAGGGGCTTTGGCTGTGGCCCGGTTCAATGCAGAAAAAATGGCAGAAGATGTGAGTTTCAGACAAGCTGATGTGTTGAACCCGGAGTTTAGTTTTGGGTTCACCCCCCATATTGTGGTCAGTAATCCGCCCTACGTAACCTATTCCGAAATGAAAGAGATGAACCGGAATGTGCTCGATTTTGAACCTCATTTGGCATTATTTGTGGACGATAATGATCCGTTGTTGTTTTACAGGGTTATTGCGGCGAAAGCGGCAAGCGAAATGGCAACTGGTGGGCAGCTGTGGTTTGAGATTAATAGGGCATTTGCACATGAAACTTGTAATGTGCTAGTTGAGGCAGGATTTTGCAAAGTAGAAGCGCTGAAAGATTTGAATGGTAACATGCGTATTGTAACCGGTGTTTTAAAATAGCGGTTCAACCAAAATAAAAATGCCCGACAGAATAAACTGCCGGGCATTATGTTTTTTTGTTAATTACTGTGCTACTACAGTTGAATCAGTTGCTACAGCTGTTGAATCAGACATTGCCATTGTAGTGTCCTGAGTTGCTGCAACCTGAGTTGAATCTACAGTTGCTTCTGCTGGCTGAGCTGGTTTGCTGCCACAAGAAGATAATGTTAAAGTGCATGCTACGGCTGCTACTGCGAAAAATGCTTTTGCTTTCATTTCAAAAAAATTTATTATTAATAGTTAGTTACTTTTTGCCTGCGTATCCAAAACAGGGCGCAAAAGTAGTATATTTATTTTAATTGTAATGTCAAGTAATAATTTATAGATATTACCTGATTTATTTTATGGTGCAATGTAATAATTTTATTTCATCCATGCTAAAAACCAGTGGTAATTTATTTATATTTCATTAAAGATTATAATATATTTCTAATGTATTAAAATGATGCTAATAGTTTGTATGAAGTAACATAATGACATTCTAATTGATTATTGAATTATAAATGACAATTTATTATTCTAATGCAATATTAAAAAGATATATTCTATAATCAAAATATTTTTTCATATTTAAATATAAAATGACCGTGAATGGCCAATTATGATAAATGTATTGTGTTTTAAACCATGAAGTGTCACGAACTTTATATTTTGTTCAAGATGCCTTTGATTCTATTATTTTGTGTTTTTTTGGAAGTACATTGATTGGTGAAATAGTGGTATTCCCGGTAATATGGATTAGTTTTGACTCAATGTATTGAGGCGTATTGTTTTGGTATTGATGTCGATGGTTCGGTTGTCCGAAATTATTTCACATTCTATTCTTATATTGCTTTCGCTTAATAGTTTGACTGGTATCGTTTTGTGGAAAATGTTTTCGGAATTGCGTTCAATGAAAAAGGGCGAATAGGATGTGCCTAAAAGTTTGTTCTGGTTGTTTAAACAGCGGCATCGGATTATGCCTTGTTTCTCTGATTCGAAACTGTTTTTTACCTTTATATCAATATTTAGTTGTGGACTGTTATTGTTAATATCATTGCTTAGAATGCAAAAATCTGGGATAAAAAGTTTGTTTACACAAACCACTTGCGCATTGAAAGCATTGGCCTCTGTGAGGTGTTTAGCCTGCTTGTCCACAATAAACCCAATACTGTTGGGTTTATTGGTAATTAATAGTGTCGTAAGATTGTAATATTTAGCACTGTCACTCGAAAATGACAGACCGACTTCCGTTTGGTTTGTAAATACATCAATTATGCTATCAGTTGCAATGAGGCGAAGAAAATATAGGTTGTTTTTATTTATTTCTAAATTGATGGTTGTCTGAAAGTTTGTGTTTGAGTCTTCATCCTGACCAACTGAAGTTATGTGCCATTCAGGAATTAACAAAATTGCGCGTTGTTGGTCATTGTGATTTTTGCATGATGTTAAAAATGTGATTGCAAACCACAATAACGCAATAAGTGTTTTATTAAAGTATGGCATAGCATTTTGTCTTATGAACGGAAGTCAGATGATTTACAAAAAAAAAACTAATCAACGATTTTTCCATATGGAAATGTGATGCAAAAATGTATTTCATTTCCGGAAATACCGTTGATTAGTTATAAAGTAGTTAAAATCAAATATCCTGGTTATCTAACAACAAATTTCTGAATTGCTGCATTGCCATTACCTTTTACTTCTGCGTAGTAAATACCTGCAGCAAGTTTAGCAGAAGGCAGAAGAAAATTGCATGTTTGAAGAAGACATTACACCTTCATAAACTTTTGCTCCTGTCATGTTCATAATTTTGATGTTTACATTGCCGGTAAAGTCTCTGGAGTTAATTTTAACAATTTCTCCAGCTTTAACAACGTTTGGCGAAATGCTAATCGTTTTTGCTTGACGAATTTGTTTAACAGATGATGAACCGATGATTTCTTCAGTTACGTCCATTACCATGTTAATGTATAAGCCACCGCATTTAGCATCTTGTTCTTTCGTTGTAGTTCCTGTTACTTGAACTGTCCATCCCCTAAACTCGCCTGCTGCCAAATCTGTATATACATTCCAGGGTTTAATTCCTGCCGGAAGCTTAAGTTGCAGTGTTGCTCTACCGCCTACAAAATCAGCGGCAGTTAACAATGGGTGTTCCGAGCCTACTGCATCACTATAATAAGAATGTATGTCCTTGAAATCCCATGCAGTAAACGATAAGCGACCCAATTGAACTTTGACATTGCCCATGCATGGATCGTAACCGTCTATGCGTAAGGTAACTGTGTTGCGCGAATTGCTGAAAATGTTTGCATCCGGTGCTTTACTGTTCCATCCATAATCGAAACCTGGCGCCATAATCCATCCCTTTTCATCGTCGAAGCTTGTTGCCGAAATTGAGGCATACAAAGACTGTGCTTTTAAATTTGTTACAGCAACTAATGCCATAAGAAGTGAAATTGCGAAAAACTTTTTCATTACATTGAATTTTAATTGTTAATACTAATTATACTAATGAGTGAGGCCACAATAATTGTTGCCCCACTCATAAACTTTTCTATTTTAAATTATTATTGTAACCACCTTCACTTGCAGGAATTAACATGCGCCAATTAGCTTGATCCGCAGGATTTCCTTTAAGTTCTATTTCTCTGGAGTCACGTGCGCTGGTTGCCGTACCAACCATTTCGAGGCGTGTTAAGTCGAACCATCTAACTCCACCCAGCTCCCCGATGAATTCGTAAGACCGCTCATCGATAATGGCTTTAATCAAGTCTGTTTCACCACTTTGTGGGTAGTCTACGACCGGTGTTGCAGTTTTCCAATACTGCTTGGTCAATGTGCCTGCTGTTATCGCATCTCCTATCGCATCTTTTTTCGCGGTAATACCATTGGCATAGGCTCTCCTTCTTACCCAATTAAGTTTTTCTATCCCGTCGCTAACATCTTCTCCGGTTCTAGCACAAGCTTCAGCGTACATAAGAAGGACTTCTGAATAACGCATTTCCGGTATATCGCTTGAGTTTTCATAATCGTGTTCAAAGCCTATATATTCAGGGTAGTTTTCTTGTTTTGCAGTACGCGAAAGACTTCTTGCTTTGCGATAAATATCCCAGGTCATGCCACCCCAAAAGAATTTCATAATTGTTGGGTGGTTGTAAGTAGCGCAATATGGCCAGTTATTAAATCCAAGATACGACCAGTTTTTGTCTGATGTGGTGCTAAATTGTTTACGATAGTTGTTTGGAATTTTTTCATAAAAATGCCATTCTAAATAGAAGTCCATCCATTCAAGCCAGAATGCGCCATAATATCGACTTCTTAGTCCATAAAATGCAGCTTGAGACGCATTACAAGTTCTTGACCAAACTGCTTCTTCGTTGCCTTCCCATGGCTGAACGGCCGGTCCGGGTGTGCCCATGTAGCCGAAATTTTGTGCATAGTCGTCCATAAGGCCATATGCCCCGGCATTAATGATGGCTTTAGTGTTCTCTTTTACTTTTTTCCAGTTCTCCGGGGTGTCTTCTTTTGCCGGCCAACCGCAAAGAGCCATATATGCTTTGGCTAAGTAGGCTTGTGCCGCTGTTTTTGATGCTTTGCCATTAATTTGTCTCGCTTGTACATTCGCCGGAACATCACGTTCTGTGTTTATAACATGCTGTTTTGCAAATTCTAAGTCAGGAATAACAACCTCTTTTAGAATGGTTTTTACCGAACTTTTGGCTATATTAGGATTAATTTCTGATGTTACCATCATTGGAACATCACCAAATATATTTACTAAGTCGAGATAGAGAATTCCTCTTAGGAAACGAGCATTACCGATGGCATCGTTATAAAATGTTGTGTCAAAATTAGCCGGGTTTACTTTTTGTATTAATTCATTACATGCCATAATGGCTCTATATTCATTTTGCCAGATTACCTTTATATAGGAGTTTCCTCCGGTTAAGTAAAATTGATCGGCTTCAGTGTATAGACCTTTAGTTGCCGGGGCTGTAAGGTCATCGGCACCGGTAAAAGCAGAAAGTTTATCTTTAAATAGTGAAGCATCACCAAGGCTTCTATGGTAATATCCATATAAGCCAACTACGCCATTATTAACACCACTCTTAGTTGTGTAATAAGAGTCTGAAGAAACTATACCTTTAGAGCCTTCATTCAGTTCACAGCTAACCATGAGCGTAAGTGTCAATCCGGTTAACATTGCGTTTGTATATTTAGCTATCTTGTTCATTGTTCTTAACTGTTATTCGTTTTGTTTGAATCAAAATGTTGTCTTTAAACCAAAGGTTATCGTTCTTGCCAATGGGTAAGAGAAAGAATCGATTCCTGATTGAGCGTCACTTTGGATACTTGTAACAGAGTTTTCAGGATCTATCCCCGTGTATTTTGTAAATGTGAGCAGGTTATTTGCGCCAACATATACTCTTAAGGAGTTGATATGTGCTTTGTTAACGATGCCGCTTGGGATGCTGTAACTGAGCGTTAGGTTGTTGATTTTAAAGAAGCTTCCGTCTTCAACATATTGGCTGGCAATGTAGCTGTTGGCTGCTTCTGTTCCTACAGGGACACGTTGTTGTGATGCGCCCGGATTTGTTGGCGACCATCTGTTCAAATAGTCAGGATTCAACATGCGTTTGTCCATGTAATGACGCGTGTAGTTGTAAATACTATTGCCGTACACGCCTACGCCACTTACAACTAATGAGAAATCTTTGTAATTAACCTCAATATTTAATCCGTAATTGAATTTAGGTTGTGTATGGCCAATAACTTGTCTGTCGTTAGCATCTATTTTATTGTCTGAGTTCAAATCTTCATATTTTGGCATGCCAACGTAGCTGTTATATAAAGCTGCTTCTGCTTCTTGCCCAACTTGCCAAAGACCTGTTTTTTTTATGCCATATAACAGACCCATTGTTTCATCTTTCTTGATGATAAAAGCGTTATTGCCATCATAACCCCACATGCCTACACCTACTAGATTTTCATTTAAGAAAATTTGGTCGGCACCACCAAGATCCAATACTTTATTTCTATTGATTGAGAGGTTTGCGCCAACATTTACACTAAAATCCTTACTTGAAACAGCATGCCAGTCAGTCATAATCTCCAAACCTTTGTTGTTGATTTTGCCATAGTTCCCGGTCACAGTTTCTCGACCATTGTACATAGCAACCGAACGTTGAAGAATTACATCACTTGTTGTTTTGTTGTACAAGTCAACAGTAAGAGTAAGTATATTTCTTAATACACTAAAATCCAATCCCAAGTTAGTTTGTGCAGTGGTTTCCCATTTAAGATTTGGATCTACGATTGTTGTTTGGGGCAATACTCCCGCGAGAAAATCGTTGCCATTCAAAGTGGCATAGCCACAGTAGCCTGCATAACCAGATGCTTGCATTAATCTTGCTTTAGTGGCATAAGCTCCAACGGCTTGGTTGCCGGTTTCACCATACCCTGCGCGTAATTTTAGATTAGATATCCAGTTAACGTTTTTAAGAAAGTCCTCGTTGTTCAGGTTCCATCCTGCAGCAAATGATGGGAAATATCCTCTTCTGTTCTTTTCTGTGAAAACAGAAGTTTCATCTACACGTAATGTTGCCGTCAAGAGATATTTTTCATCATACGAATAGTTGAAACGTCCCATATACGATTGCATATACGATTCGCTATAAGATGATAAGGTATTTCTTGGTTTTCCATTTCCAAGTATATACCAGCTATTGGCAATAGTTGCCAGGCTGTCTGTAGAAGCAGTCGTTCCTTGATATTGGCCTTTAGAATATTCATACATAGCAGATGCAGTGAAATCGTGTTTTCCAATTTTGTCTTTGTATGTAAGTATGTTTGTGTTAATTAACGTTGAACCTGTGTTTCGATCGTGTTGTGCTACAATGTCGTCTTCCGATTTAATGTTTACACCATCAGGTAATGTCATTGAAGAATTTACTGTGGAGAAATAACGTCCCGATTCACCAACACGCAACTCGACTTTTGGACTAAATTTAATGTTAAACTCGAGCGTAGAGGTTGCTCCAACATTTCTATTATCTGCATTTGCCCTTGCGTGGTTTGCTTGAACGGGATTTGGACCTTCACCTGGTTGTGCAACGCCATTATATCCTGATAGAGCACCATTTACATAATAAGGTGTATTTCTTCCACTGTTTCCACTATAAATGTAATTTCCATTTTCGTCTTTATTTGGCCAGAAAATCGGATACATATAAGCGTCCATTACCGCTCTATTGTTTTGACCGGTATTCATTGAATTTTCACTTGTTGCATAAGTGTTAAATTTCATGTCTAACCAAGTCTTGA
>QKHT01000070.1 GCA_003249935.1 Bacteroidota bacterium | reverse complement strand
AGATCCGGGCGATATGGCCACAGGAACCGCTACCGGCTTTGCCATCAATCACATCATGGCAGTAATCGTTCCGGTGGTGGGTGGTGCCATTTGGATCAAAAATCCACAACTACCATTTATTGCGGGAACAATTCTGGTGCTGTTTTCGCTTATTTTTGCACGCATGATACCAGACTATAGTAAACAAAAAACAGCAGTACTATGAGCATGTTACTCACATCCGAGGGCTTATCGCGTTTTTGGGGCGATGTGCCGCTTTTCGAAAATATAAACATTACCATATCGCGTGGCGACAAAGTGGCTTTGGTTGCCGCCAATGGTACCGGCAAAACGACTTTACTCAATATATTGGCGGGCATCGACGGCTCCGACAGTGGTTCAGTAAAAATTGCACCCGACATTAATGTAGGCTACTTGAAACAGAATCCCGTTTTTGAAGACGAATTGACAGTTTTGAGCGCAATTTATGGTCACAACGAAGGAATTCCGGCCATTGTTCGAAACTACGAAGAGGCCTTGCTTTCGGAAGACGAAACGACCATTGCTTCTGCAATGTCTGCCATGGATCAGGCTGGGGCTTGGGACTTTGAAGCGCGTGTAAAGGAAGTACTTACACGACTCAACCTTACGCGGTACGACCAACCGGTAACCCAAATGTCGGGCGGACAAAAAAAGCGCCTTGCTCTGGCTCAAGTACTTATTGCCTCGCCCGATTTGCTTATTTTTGATGAACCGACCAACCACCTCGATTTGGCTATGATTGAATGGTTGGAACAATATTTGAGTCGAACCGAAATTTCGTTGCTGATGGTGACACACGACCGGTACTTTCTGGATCGGGTATGTAACGTAATTCTTGAAATAGACGATGCCCAACTCTATGTATATCGTGGCAACTACACCTATTTTGTTGAAAAACGGCGCGAACGGTTGGCAATTATGGCAGCCGAAATTGAAAAAGCACGCAACCTGATGCGAAAAGAACAGGATTGGATGAGCCGCCAACCCCAGGCCAGAGCCACAAAAGCCAAATATCGGATTGATGCTTTTTACGACCTGAAGGATAAAGCCTCCAAACGCATTGGCGACGATAAAGTGGAAATAGGAATTACCGCCACACGCATGGGCAAAAAGATTCTGGAACTGAAACACCTTTTTAAAAGCTATGGTGACCTGCACCTGTTGAATGATTTTTCGTATACCTTTTCGCGGTTCGAAAAAATCGGCATTGTTGGACCCAATGGTGCCGGAAAATCGACACTTCTCAACATTATTACCGGTGCTTTGGAAGCCGACAAAGGCGAAACCATTGTGGGCGAAACTATTAAGTTCGGGTATTTCAGACAAGAGGGTTTTAAGGCCGACGAAACCCGCAAGGTACTCGAAGTAATTACAGACATTTCGGAAGACATCAGCATGGGCAACGGATTCAGAATGTCGCCGCTGCAATTTCTCAACAAGTTCAACTTCCCGCCCGAAATGCACAATGTGCAGGTTAACTGCCTGAGTGGCGGCGAACAACGTCGGTTATACCTTATGACCGTATTGATGCAGAATCCGAACTTTTTAATTTTGGATGAACCCACCAACGACCTCGATATTCCTACACTGCAAATTCTGGAAGAGTACCTGATGGATTTTGATGGTTGTACCATCGTGGTTTCGCACGACCGTTATTTTCTCGATCGAATTGTAGATCACCTCTTTGTGTTTAGAAATGAGGGGGACATTAAGGTGTTTCCGGGTAACTACACCCAGTATCGCGACGCACTTAAAGCAGAGGAAAAAGTGGCGGTTCAGGCCAAAACACAAAATACCAAACCCAAACAAACCAACTCGGGAACAAAGCGAAAACTCACTTACAAAGAACAAAAGGAGATGGAAGCGATTGAACTCGAAATGGAACAAATTGAACAAAAAAAGGATGAATTGATGGCTATTATCAACAGCGGATCGACCGATCATACCGCACTTAAAACCGCTTCCGACCAGTGGGCAGCCCTTTCGGAGCGGCTCGAAGAGATAGAAATGCGCTGGCTTGAGCTTTCCGAAATATAAGTTAAAAGTAACATCATGCGATAAACACACGATTCGGTTCGAAACTGCTCGAACGGGGTTGTGTGTTTTCTTTTTAATAAAAATGCAATCCAGCATTCATCAAAACATCACAATTGAACGGCATCTATCCCCCTGAAAGTCTTAAAATTACCATTAGCCCTTTGGTTCAACCCAAAAACTATAGGTCCCAAAGTGTTCAAAAAATCAGCCTTCGGTTCGAACAAAAAAAAAGAATACCCGAACAAAATGCACATTCGAATGTTTTTTGTGTAAAATACGCCAAAAGGATTTTTCCATGGCGGGTGCATACAGAAAAACGTAGTGTATTACATATGATTAAAAAAGTTCTTATTGCCAATCGTGGTGAAATTGCGGTGCGCATCATCCGTTCGTGTCGCGAGATGGGCATATTCCGATGCCGACCGTAAAGCCCTCCACGTTCGTTATGCCGATTTCGCCTATAATATCGGCCCTTCGCCTTCGTCGGAGAGCTATTTGTCCATATCAAAAATTTTGAAAGCGGCCAAAGATTCCGGTGCCGATGCCATACACCCCGGTTATGGTTTCTTGTCGGAAAATGCCGAATTTGCAAAAGCATGCCGCAAAGCCAATATTATTTTTATTGGACCATCGGCACAAGCTATGCTCACCATGGGCGATAAAATTACAGCCCGACAAACCATGATAAACGCAGGCGTTCCGGTTGTTCCGGGTACGCAACGTAAAATAGTAGACGAAAACGATGTAAAAACGATTGTTGACGAAATTGGCCTGCCGGTAATGGTAAAAGCTTCGGCCGGTGGTGGAGGAAAAGGCATGCGTTTGGTAAGGCAGATTGATGCCATCGGTAAACGCCGCGAAAAGCGAAGCAATGACCGCCTTTGGCGACGATGCCGTGTATATCGAAAAATACATCGAATCGCCGCACCACATCGAATTTCAGGTGCTTGCCGACAGTTTTGGGAATACGGTACACCTCTTTGAGCGTGAATGTTCGGTTCAGCGCCGACATCAAAAAGTAGTGGAAGAAACACCATCGCCGTTTATAACACCCGAACTGCGCGAGGAAATGGGAAAAGCCGCTGTGGCCGCAGCCAAAGCCGTAAGCTACGAAGGTGCCGGCACCATTGAGTTTTTGGTGGATAAACACCGCAAATTCTATTTTCTCGAAATGAATACCCGGCTACAGGTGGAACACCCGATAACCGAACGGGTAACGGGTGTGGATTTGGTAAAAGAACAAATACGTGTGGCAGCCGGCGAAGCGTTGGGGTACGATCAGTCTCACCTGCGCCAGTTTGGGCATGCCATCGAATGTCGTATTTATGCCGAAGATCCCAAAAATAATTTTATGCCTTCGCCGGGCTTAATTAAGCACATTACCGAACCTACCGGTTTGGGCGTGCGTACCGATGGCTATGTGTACGAAGGTTACGAAATTCCGATATACTACGACCCGATGATTTCGAAACTGATTGTTTGGGCCCGAACCCGTGGCGAAGCGATAGAACGGATGAAACGGGCTTTGGACGAATATAAAATAACAGGCGTAAAAACCTCCATCGGTTTTGTGCGTCGCATTATGGAAGCGAAGGAATTTGTGGGCGGTGAATACGACACCCATTTTATTGATAACAACATTGAGGCACTGCTCGAAACAAAAAAGAAATGTAACGATTCGTGCAAAGATATTGCGGCCATTGCGGCTTATATCGACTATAAAATGAGTCTCGAAAAACGTGGCGGACAAGGAAATCAACCACTTTCGGAAGAATCGCAAAAATGGAATGAGTTAGGCAAACGATTAGGAATAATAAGACTATAAAGGACACCACATGCCATTACAATTAAAAATAGATGACCAAACCAGCGAAGTACAGTTGGTAAGTCAAAAAGGCAGCAAACTGGTAGTTACCATCGATAAGCGGGAATATAACCTCGATATCGAACGGGTTGGCAAAGGTATTTATTCCATTTTATATAAAAACCGCTCGTACAATGTGGAACTGATTCAGGGCAACCACTCACGCCAATTTGTGGTAAACACCCAATACCGCACCTTCGATATTGAGGTGATTGATGCACAGGCACGTTACAAGATGAGCCGAAACAAGGACATGGGACTTGATAGCCATAATGTGATTATTTCGCCCATGCCCGGACGCGTGGTTCGTATTCTTACCAATGTTGGCGACACGGTAGAAAAGGGCCAAACGCTGATTGTACTTTCGGCCATGAAAATGGAAAGCGAATACAAAGCCGGCACAAGCGGCATTGTAAAATCGGTAAGCGTACAAGCCGGCGACACGGTCGACGGAGGACAGCTGTTAATAGTAATTGAAAGTAACGAAGTGAATGAATAGATGGTGCCCCGGGAGGTTCAACCCCGGGGTTCAATAAAAAATAAACGTATCGAAATGAAATCGTTAGAACAAAAATACGCTGAATTCGAAAAAAGGTCGCACCACGCCGAAGTGGGTGGCGGCAAGGAACGCATAGAAAAACAACACGCCGAAGGGAAAAAAACGGCACGCGAACGACTGAACGACCTGCTCGACCCGGGTTCGTTTGTAGAACTCGACAAGTTGGTTGTGCATCGCGGAACTGATTTTGGAATGGATAAAACCAAAATTGCCGGCGATGGTGTGGTTACAGGCTATGGCAAAATAGAAGGACGTTTGGTGTATGTATACGCACAGGATTTTACCGTTTTTGGCGGAACCCTTAGTCGTGCCAATGCCGATAAGATTGTAAAGGTGATGAAATTAGCAACCAAAATGGGGGCCCCGCTCATTGGCCTTAACGATTCGGGTGGTGCCCGCATTCAGGAAGGCGTACAAAGCCTTTCGGGGTATGCAGATATTTTTATGCTGAACGTAAGAGCTTCGGGTGTTATACCCCAAATATCGGCCATTATGGGCCCGTGTGCAGGTGGAGCCGTTTATTCGCCTGCCCTAACCGACTTTATTCTTATGGTGCGCGATACAAGCTACATGTTTGTTACCGGCCCCGATGTGATAAGAGCCGTTACACATGAAGAGGTAACCAAGGAAGAGCTTGGCGGTGCGATGACACACAACTCAAAAAGCGGAGTGGCTCATCTTACTGCCGACGACGACGAACAGGCTATTATGATGCTGAGAGAACTCATCGGATTCCTACCTTCGAACAACTTGTCGGAAGCACCGGTAGTCCCCACACACGATCCGATTTCGCGCGAAGACGAACATCTTCAAACACTGGTTCCTGCCGATCCGAACAAACCATACGACATGAGCGAAATTATTCACTCTATCGTTGACGATGGTAATTTTTTTGAGGTTCAACCCCATTATGCCAAAAACATTATTATTGGTTATGGGCGTTTTAATGGTCGAACCACAGGTATTGTGGCGAACCAACCGGCGCATTTGGCCGGGGTTCTTGATATCGATTCGAGCGTAAAAGCGGCTCGTTTTGTTCGGTTTTGCGATGCGTTTAATATCCCAATCGTAACCTTGGTGGATGTACCCGGCTTTATGCCCGGAACCACTCAGGAGTATGGTGGCATTATAAAACACGGTGCAAAATTGCTTTACGCTTTTGCCGAAGCTACAGTGCCAAAAATTACACTCATTACACGCAAGGCTTATGGCGGTGCTTACGACGTAATGGCTTCGAAACATATCGGAGCCGATGTAAATCTGGCATATCCTATGGCCGAAATTGCCGTTATGGGTGCCGAAGGGGCAATCAATATCATTTATCGGAACAAACTAAAAACCGAAGAGGATCGGTTAAATGCCGTTGAAGCGTATCGCGAGGCATTTGCCAATCCATACCGCGCAGCCGAACTGGGTTATGTGGACGAAATAATTTTACCGAAACAAACCCGGTCGAAAATTATTCAGGCGTTGGAAATGACCAAAAACAAACACGTTCAGAACCCCATGCGTAAACATGGGAACATTCCGTTGTAATTTATTGAAGGTTATATACGTAAAAGGCAACCATCCGATGAAGGAGGTTGCCTTTTTTCGTGCTTAACTTTTATGCACTTATCTCTTTATAACCAACACACTGTTTGGGTTTTCACCGGTTTCAATCGAAGTAACCACGTCGCCTTTTACCGGATCCAGTACAACACATTTTTTTGCAGTTGCATCGCAGGCCAAAACGTCGCCGGTATAGCTATCGGTACTTATACCATAGCAGTTTACGTTGGCAAATTCAACCATACTGAATGATGCAGCATTGATGTCGACTTTGTAAATTTTATCGTTGGCCACATACAATGTTTTACCATCAGGACTCATAGCCAACAGGTTATGGCCATAAGTGGCCATTCCACCTTCGAAGGTATATTTTAGTTCGGCTTTACCTGTAGCGGTAGTTACTTTGTATATGGTCGATTTTACGCCACTCCAGTTACCGGCACAATAAACCCAAAGGTTACCCTGTACATCCACTTCCACATCATAGGGGTTCACACCTACTTTAACCGAACCGGTTACATTAAGCGTTGAAGCATTAATTACCGATAGTGTAGAATCGTCGGCCCAAGCTCCACTGTTACAAACGTATACATTAGATCCTACGGTAGCAAATGTTTCGGGACCTTTACCTACGGTAATCGAATCAGTAATTTTAAATGTTGGTAAATCAATCACATACAACTTATCGCCACCGAAACCATTGCCATTGGAAAGCAATGCCTTGGTTGCACTAACTTTGTGTATATATCGGGGATAGCTCAACCCTTTAATTTCACCCGACTTTTTAAAAGTATTCATATCCACAGAAACGACCTTTTGTGAATTGTTCACAACCAGATATCCGGTATGTTCTATCATATTAAACGATTGTAAAATATCACCAAGCACATTAGGCTCATTAATGGCATTAAACAGTGAAGGCGTAAATATTGAACCGGACTTAAAAGTAACATCACCACTCGCCAGATTAAAACCACCTTCACAAATCACAAAGTATCCACCTCTTGGGGAATACAATGCTTTTGTTTCTTCATCTTTTTCGCAACTCACCAACGCTAACCCGAGTAAGGCCGCGATAAACAAACGTTTTTTAAAAAACACTTTCATCATTTAAACTATTAATTATTATATACTTAAAAACAACTTTATTCGATACAACCGACCCGGCATCGGGTACGACCGATACAATTCATACCGTGTATCGGTCATATTTAAAACCTGAATTTGCAATCCACTGTGCACCGCTTTATTCAATTTTATCGGCACCGATATCTCCAGATTCAGGGTATTAAAAAATGGCATCAACTTGTTATCCGCGTCATATCGCGATGATACAAACCGCTGAATTAAAGCCAATTTACCAATTTTATTCTCAACAAATATTTTGGTATTCGCCACCAAATCGGGTGTATAAGGCAACCTTGTCAGGCTTTTGCCATCGTTCGAATGAATCCTGTCGG
>QKHT01000199.1 GCA_003249935.1 Bacteroidota bacterium | reverse complement strand
AACAGTGCCGCCAATCATTCCCGTTATAACGCCAATCGGCAATTCGTTGGGGCTGATGATGGTGCGAGCAATGGCATCGCAAAATACCATAAACGTAGCACCGGCAAGGTACGATGCACTCAAAAGTATTTTATAGTCGTTGCCCAGTAAGCTGCGGATTATGTGCGGAATTACTAAGCCCACGAATCCAATAACACCCGTTACAGCCACCGTAATGCCGGTAAGTGCAGAGGCAAGTATAAATATTAGTTTAATATACATGTTGGCATTGATGCCCAAATGGCGGGCTTTGTCCTCGCCCAATCGAAGGGCATTGAGTGGTGTAACAAAAAGGTGTGCCAAGGCTGCCATAACCAGCGAAGTGGTGGTTAACAGTGCAATTAATGGTGCCGATGTTTCGTCGAGCGATCCCATAATCCAAAATATAATGCTTTGCAGATTTTCGGATGTGGTGGTGGCCATTAGAAACATAATGGCCGACGACGATACAAAACTAAGCATCACACCAATAAGTAGCATGTTTTTGGTTCGAACCTTCCCGTTTTTGAGACTGAGGTGGTACACTATAAATATGGTAAGCAACGCAAAACCGAAGCCACACAATGGCAATGTATAAATGCCCAGCAAATGGTTCAGCCCAAGGGTTATGGCTATAGCTACGCCAAATGCAGCACCGCCCGATATACCCATCGTATATGGTTCAATCAAAGGATTTTGAAATATACCCTGAAGCAACATGCCGGCAAGACTAAGTGATGCGCCGGCTGCCAGTCCCAATATGAGGCGGGGTACACGTATTTGCCGGAATATTACACTCGTTATATCGTTATTGTGGTTAAAAATAAGGTAACAGAGTTGCTTTACCGGTAGAGCCATTTCGCCCATGCACAACGACCATATACTGGTGGTAATCAGCATGATAATTAGAGCTACAAATGTCAGCACTGTACGATGCCGAAATGCAGTAATTGTTAAACCTTGAATTGCGTTTTTCATTGATGTGCTCAGTTTTTTGGTTGAACCGCACTCCGCGTTGTAAGTAGTTGTTGTAATTTTTCGACGATGTCTACAAACGTCACCGGCGTAGGACTACAACATTTGGCACTCTCAAATTCGAAAATCCGTTTGGTTTTTACCGCATTTAATGTCGGGTAGCCAAGCCAGGTTTGTTTTTCGTTTTCGCCAGCTACGCCCATGGTGACAATAAAAATTACATCGGGATTGCGTACCAAAACGGCTTCGCGTGTGATGCTGCCATTGGTAATGTCACCAAAAATATTTATACCGCCAGCCATGGTTATATATTGGTCCATAAATGTTTTACTAACCGCTGTAAATAGTGGTTTTGCGCCAATCTGAAAAAACACTTTTGGTTTATCTTCTTCTTTTTTGGTTGAACCAAGGGCTGCAAGTCGGGCCTTTTGTGTAGCAATAATGGATTGTGCCAGTGGTTGTTTGCCTACAATGGCGGCTATTCGTAAAAATTGGTGGCAAATGGCCTCGAACGATTCGGGATAAGGAAACAACTCGACTTTGATGCCCATTTTCCGAAATGTTTCGAGTGTGCCGGGTTTTGTAAGCGATGTGGCGAATACGTAGGTTGGTTTTGTTAGTATAACCTTTTCTTCGTACACATCTACTGCCGAAGCGATTATCGGTATTTTAGTGCCTGGATTTATTTTGCAGTAACTGCTGCATCCAACCAGGGTGTTGTCGGCTTGCAAAAGGTACATCATTTCGGTAATAGAAGGGGCCAGCGAAACCACTCGTGGCCCGGCATGCATACCGGTGGAGGCAAACCAGATGGCAGCTATAATGCAGATTATGCGTAGTTTATTCATTGCTGCCAGGGTTTAGGGTAAAGTAAGTGTGGTCTTCGTCGGTAATAATTCCTGCAGGAATTATTTTTACGGCTTTACTGAATAATGGTCCGTTGGCTACAAAAGTGTGATATTCGCCATTTTCGGCGCACACATCAATTCCGGGTAGAGCCGAAAGTTCGTCGACAAACGGTCGGTCAATTGTGCGTCCAAGCCAGCTTTTATCTATCATGGTGTGGTTTATCGCTACTGTAATGGCTTGGTAGTTGAGAGCCAATAGTTCTTCGATGAGCAACAATGTCGGTTCACCCCAAAGTGGAAAAACAGGTGCGATGCCACTTTCGGCGCAAACACGCTCAATCCATTCGCGATGTGGCTCGAGATAGATGTCGCCAAACACGCCGCCTTCCACGCCATGGTTTTTTAAATTGGCAATGGTGGTTTTTAGGACCGTTTCGTAATTGGTATGTGAGGTTTTTGGTTGAACCAGCGGTATGTCTAACGCATTGGCTTGTTGTGCAATTAGCTGCGATGGTAAACCATGCGATCGCGACAAGCCCGAAGCATCATCGCACATGTTCACAAGAAACTTTACATCGTACTTGCCCGATGTGGCGGCGCGGTGCAATGCCAGCATGGCATCTTTGCCACCGCTCCACGATACAAAAACTTTCATACAATAGCCCAAATGAATGGCTTGTAAAAAAATAGCCCGAAATAAAATGTTGGTTATTTCAAACTGCTTTTTTCCCGAAGCACGTATTAAACAATACAATACAATTTTGGCAGGTATTCTGGCTCGCCTTACTCTTCGTGGCCTTCCCACGCAAAAAGCGCAGTGGCAGCGTTGTTCGAAAAGCTTTAAAAGGCATACAGCTGCGGGTACAGCTCCGGCTTTTATCCGGATTCCCTATCTCCGGTTCTCGGCGTAATATTTGCTTCGAACCACCAAAACAGTTGCAAATGTAGCCAATCTTTGCCATTTGTTGTCACCCGAACTGTTATTTTAATGCATTAAAAATAATTTGGGCTGTTTTTTTGTGAGATAAATTGTTAATTTTGAATATTCGTTTACATTTTAATAACTTAGTGCTATGGATTCTCAGTCAATTACTTACATTAACACCAATGCGGCTCGTTCATTGTATAAAACAGCCGGTTGGCATCAGTTTTTTTCTGTTTTATCGTTTATAGGTGCGCTTTTAATGCTTACATTGGGTGTAGGTATTTCATTTTTTAGCGTTTCGCTCCCTAATATGGCCTTACCTGGCTGGATTGGTGTAATATATATCGTTTTTTCCGGTATTTATATCTTTATTGGCTTGCTGATGTGGCGTTTTGGTTCAACCATAAAAAAAGGACTTTTGCATAACGACGAAACGGCTGTTGAACAAGCTTTTCATACCCAAAAAATGATGTGGATAATGTTTGGTATAATTACCCTATTGTCTCTCGTAGTGGTATTTTTAATGAGCGTCATATCGGCAATTGCAACTGTTGGAGCTACAAATGCATAATTTTTGCAATTTCGTAATGCTCAATAGATCGTTAGATTTTCGACGTTCGACGTTCGACAAAACTTAAGAGGTTCATATACAGTTATCTACAAATATTCACCTTATGATGTAATGTTCCTAAGAACAATGTAACATCACAGTTTAACGAACTATTAAATGCTAATTAATATCAATATTGTGTTTTTGTTCGGAAAAGTCTTGTGGTTTACCTAACTTTGCGAGCGTAAACATTTTAACGTAAAAAAATGAATTTATTAAAAGAAAGAATAGCAGAACGACTGCTCGAAATTAAAGCAATTAAACTACAGCCCACAATGCCCTTTACTTGGGCATCTGGTTGGAAATCACCTATATACTGCGACAATCGTAAAACTTTGTCCTATCCGATTTTACGCAATTATATTAAAATGCAGATTGCAACAATCGTTCGCGATAAATATCCGAATGCTACAGCTATTGCCGGGGTTGCAACAGGTGCTATTGCACAGGGTGCATTGGTGGCCGAAGAGCTTGGACTGCCTTTTGTGTATGTGCGTTCGGCCCCAAAAGATCATGGACTCGAAAATCTCATCGAAGGCGATTTAAAACCCGGAAGTCAGGTGGTTGTTATCGAAGACCTCATCTCAACCGGCGGTAGTAGTCTTAACGCAGTAAAAGCCATTCGTAACGATGGAAGCGATGTGTTGGGCATGGTAGCTATTTTCTCTTACGGATTTCCTGTGGCAAAAGAGAAGTTCGAAGCCGAAAAAGTAGAGCTTACAACGCTGAGCGATTATGAAACACTCATCAATGTAGCGGCTCACAAAAATTATATTACACCCAACGATATGGCGGCACTGTCTACTTGGCGTAAAGATCCGGCAGGTTGGAAACCCGTAGTAAAATTGTAATTAAGATGCTAAAAATCGAAAGTGATATAAAAACCATCGCTGCTAAGCAGACGGTGGTTTTTGCTGTTTTGTCGGATTTAAGAAATCTTGAAAAGCTAAAATCAAAAATTCCCGACGATAAAATTAAGGATTTGGAATTCGATGCCGACGCGTTGAAGTTTAAAGTCGATATGGTAGGGCAGGTAGGAATGCGGATTATCGAGCGCGATGCCCCAAAAACCATTAAATTTGGCCCCGATGGGGCTCCCGTCGAATTTAATGTGTGGATTCAACTGGTTGATAAATCTGAATACGAAACCGCGCTAAAGGTTACCCTTAAAGCCGACATCCCCATGATGATGCAAATGATGGCCAAAGGCCCGCTCGAAAAATTTGTTGCAATGCTTACCGATGC
>QKHT01000084.1 GCA_003249935.1 Bacteroidota bacterium | reverse complement strand
TGCGGCAGCAAGAATCACATATTCAGGCTTTTCGGCAGCAAAAAACGCAGCCACATCGGCCCCGTTCATCAGGTCGAGCTCTGCAATCGAGCGCCCGATTAAATTGGTGTAGCCCTTACCTTGTAAAGTCTTCCACAACGCCGACCCCACCAATCCCAGGTGCCCGGCAACGTATATTTTCGAATGTTTTTCCATTTTTTTGTTATTTCACTTATAGTGAAGATTACGCGGATTATTGCTGATTACGCGGATTAATTGGACGTATTTGAATTGACGAAACGCTTCCATTTCAGGCTCGATTCACCAAAATTAACCAGCAAACCCACCTCCGATTCAGTTGCTTTGAGATAGTTTATCACCTGATCAAAATTACTTTTATGCAAAAACGTGGCGGCCTTTATTTCCACAATAAGCGATTCGAAACAAACAAAGTCGGCGACAAAGAACTTATCCAATGGCAAACCATCATAAAGGATTTTCAACTTCTTGTGTCGAATAAATGGAATGGCCTGCTTCTTCAACTCCTTCTCCAATGCCTCCTGATATACCGACTCAAGAAAACCACAACCCAAAGCCTTGTGTACTTTCATACACGCACCAATTACCTTGTATGTTTCTTGTTCGTTGACTAAAGCCATCAATGAATTCTGTTAATCCGCGTAATCTCAAACTAATCTGCGTAATCCTTTTATAATCCGCGTAATCTTCCTTCTTACTCGAAGTAATTCATTGTCCTAAAACCGCCTTCTTTCAAATAAGCATCTTTTTTAAAGAGTTTAATGTCGCTTTGCATCATGTCTTCCACGAGGCCGGCGAGATCGTATTTAGGTTCCCAGCCGAGTACGGTTTTCGATTTAGTTGGATCGCCAATGAGCAAGTCCACCTCTGTGGGACGGAAATATTTAGGATCGACACCCACGATAGCCGCTTTGGACGCTACTTTTTCTTTGATGGCATCGAGATATTTTTCACCTACGCGAGCCACAAACACCGATTCGTCTACCGATACGATGTGTCCGGTTTCATCCACGCCTTCGCCTTCGAATGCAATTGTTAAGCCGGCCTCTTTACCTGCAAGCATTATAAAGTCGCGGATTGTGGTGGTAATACCGGTAGCAATGACATAGTCGCTTGGCTCATCCTGTTGAAGAATGAGATACATGGCGCGGATATAATCTTTGGCATGACCCCAGTCGCGTTTGCTGCTTAGGTTACCCATAAACATCTTTTCCTGCATGCCCAATGCAATGCGGCTCATGGCACGGGTCACCTTGCGCGTTACAAAAGTCTCCCCGCGAATCGGGCTTTCGTGGTTGAACAAAATACCGTTACTGGCGTGCATTTTATAAGCCTCGCGGTAGTTTACAGTAATCCAGTAAGCATACATTTTAGCTACTGCATAGGGTGAACGGGGATAGAACGGTGTGCGTTCGCTTTGCGGCACTTCCTGCACCATGCCGTACAACTCACTGGTAGAAGCCTGATAAATGCGTGTTTTTTGAGTCAAACCCAGTAAACGCACCGCCTCCAGGATACGTAAAGTACCCAAACCATCGGCATTACCCACGTACTCGGGCGTTTCGAACGAGACGTGTACATGGCTCATAGCTGCCAAATTGTATATTTCATCGGGTTGAACCTCCTGGATAATACGGGTGATATTCATCGAATCGGTAAGATCGCCGTAATGAAGGATCAAATTACGTTCTTCTACATGCGGATCCTGATACAAATGGTCGATACGATCGGTGTTAAACAAACTCGAACGACGTTTCATACCATGTACAATGTATCCCTTTTTTAACAAATACTCCGCCAGATAGGCGCCATCCTGACCGGTGATACCGGTGATTAATGCTACTTTAGACATATGATCTATTTAGTTGATAATACTATTTTTTCATCGCAAAGATACATAATCTGTTTTAAAATTGAGCATTACGTTTAAATTCTGCCCAATATTCGAACAGAGCAAATGCATATAAAACCAATCATAACAAACAGCAACCGTGAGATTTTCGACGTATGATATTCGACAAAATTAAATCGGTTCAATACAGAAAGATATAAAAACCCGCACCATTACAAAATATTATAAATATCAAGGTTTTATAAAAGGCAATAGATCGTGAGATTTTCGACGTTCGACAAAATTTAAGAGGCTCATATACAGTTAACTACAAAAATTCACATTATTATGTAATATTCTTAATATCAATGTATTATAAAAGCTAAACGAACGATTAAATGAGTAACCGATTGACATATAGATTTTAATACATTTTCGATACCATTCGGCTTATTAGTTAATGGGAACAGCAGTTATCGTTTTAAATGTGGTAGCCCTAAGTTTTCGAAACCATCCAGATTAAATAAAAAAATTCGTTTCTTTGTCAACATAAAAAGACTAAAGAATGAACCACCAAAAAATTTCGTCGATAATTCTTACATCGCTGTTATATATCACCATTTGGATAAGCCCGCCAACCATCGCACAAACAGTTTACGAAAACCGCCCATACGGTTCTATCTACGATTTTTTAGACGAACTGGCCAACGATGGGTATATCGTTTTGAATGATGAAACAAAACCATACAGCAAAAAATATATTGCCCAAAAATTGAGCGAAGTGAATCAGAACAAAAACATGAGTCGAAGAATGGCCACTGAATTGGCTTTTTACCGGAAAATGTATCGCTATACCTTCAATTCGCTCTCGATGGACGACAAAGGCAATTTAAATCTTAAAAAATCGGTTCAACCATTTATTTCCGAACTCCCCGAAATAAACTTCCACGACAGCCTTACCTATATATCTGTTCTTCCGGTAATACAATACAGCTATACACAGAACCGGTCGGGCAGTTTATGGCGAAAAAGCAGCGGACTTGGTACCGACATCACCATTGGCCACCATCTTGGACTTTACGGTTCACTTACAGACAACATGGTAAACGAAATGCCTACCGGACCCAATATGCTCGTAAACAGCTACACCACACCGGCAAAGCAATACCCCGACAACTACCAATACAACGAACTCCGTGGTGGCATTACATACACTTGGCAATGGGGCATGCTGGGGTTAATAAAGGATCAAGTCATTTGGGGTCCCGGATACGATGGCAGCAACATCATTGGAGGCAATTACCCTTCGTTCCCGCTCCTTCAGCTTAAATTACAACCAACCAAATGGTTATCAATAGCTTATTTACACGGGTGGCTAAACTCCGATATTATCGACAGTGCCCGCAGCTATTACGACCACCAAAACTATCGGGCCGTATTTCGCGAAAAGAACTTTGCAGCCAACCTCATTTCTATTTCGCCATGGCAACACACCACCTTTAGCGTGGGCAATTCGGTGATTTATGCTGATATGGGTACAAATGCCGCCTATTTAATTCCCCTGAACTTTTTCAAATCGTTAGACCATAATGTTACAATGGACAACAATGCGGGACAAAATGCCCAAATGTTTGCCGCATTTTCTACACGGTTTATCCCTAAAACACACATCTACGCCTCTTTATTTATCGACGAAATTACGTTGACAAAGGTTTTTGATATAAAAGAGAATTCGAACACACTCGGATATAAATTTGGGGCCAGAGTCAGCAACCTGCTATCCAATGTAACCATCACCGCAGAATATACCCACACTCGCCCACTTGTTTACGACCATTATTTAGCAGTTACCACCTATGCTTCTAATGCGTACACCTTAGGTCACTATTTAAAAGACAATGCCGAATCCATTTACTTTAGTATGGCATGGGCACCAATAAAACATCTCCGCTGCATCGCAGAATTTCGAAAAACAGATAAGGGCCCCGCTTTAATGACACCGAATAACCTGAACAGAGGATTGCCATTTTTAGGCTCAATTACGGCTAGCTCTTCCATGGCGGGCATAAACATACAGTGGCAACCCATCAAAAGAGTTTATGTCCACGGCGGATACAACTATTCCAACAATTCGGGCGATAAAACCATGTTTCCGAAATATTTATCAGGCAAACAACACAATCTCACCTTTGGTACAGGTATTGGCTTGTAACGCTTTTCAGAAATCAACCTGTCGGGGTTTGGTTGTCAGCAAGCTCGGTTATTGCCATCCCGTGTACTATTTATTGAAACGGAAACAAATCTCAACAAAGACACGAAAAGTGTATTTTGTAAAATACATTTTATGCCCATTTTTGTATTCTGCATAACACATTTCGGTCAGTTATACGCCAATGCAATTAAACGAAGGTTTTATCACAGAGACCGCTAAGTCTCCTTAACCACAGAAGAACACAAAGATATTTGGGATGGGTTGAACCAAGTGCCGGAGGTACGGCATATTGGTTTGATTTTTCGGAAATATACATCTATCAGCGATATGGTGTCGCCTCTCCGAGGCTTTTTCATACAAGAGATTTACGTAATAATTCTACCATTCTTTCGCCTCTCCGAGGCTGGTTTTTACAGCATTGGTTAGTTCTGCAAATAATAACACCACCACAAAACGGTTTAAGAAACCGTTGGAAATGCGGATTCTCTACCATAATTCCGCCGCTACGCGGCTCAAAACGTTGGAAATGCAATTTTGCTACCAGGCTCAAAACGTTGGAAATGCAATTTTGCTACCATAGTAACGCCGCTACGCGGCTTGCATTGGCAATCTTATTGTGTGTTTTCGCCCGGCAAGGGGCAGCTTATTTCAGCCCAAGGCAACGCCTTGGGTCCTGATGGCATGCGCCGAACCATTCGAATGCCAACAACAAAATGGACAAGTGCCGGAGGTACGGCATATTGGTAGCCCTATTGTTTTTGGTTGAACCAAGTGCCGGAGGTACGGCATATTGGTTTGCTTTTTCGGGAATATCCATCGCCAACCCGATTTTTTCAGTAGAGACGTGGCACACCACGTCTGTATTTGTAGTGGTACGCCGCATCTGTATATGCAGGTTAACCGATTTGGCAATAACGATTATTCGCATATTGATTTAACCTGCCCTTTCAGGGCGCATTCGGACT
>QKHT01000183.1 GCA_003249935.1 Bacteroidota bacterium | reverse complement strand
TGCGGATCGGCCATGCCGTGTTCGGGCACAATTACATCGATCGAAACGGCTGCCGGATCAAACCCTGCCGCTGCATTCGATCGGCGAAGCAATTCGTTGCGCATATCTTAGGCATGTGCTGCAAATGCCTTTTCGTTGCGTATTTCAACCTCCGGGTAGTTTAGCCCATTGTCGGCAATGTCGTTTAGCGACACACCATAATTGCCTAATAATGCCCAGTATGTTGCACAGTCCGAATCGTCGACACAGTCTTTGGTAAATTTACCTTCCCTGAATATTTTACCCAGATTGCTTTCGTAAAACTGATCGTAATACCGCGCTCCCTTAGGACCGGCTTCCACAATGCCATATTGACCAATTCCACCGCATTCGTAAAATTTCACAGTACCGTTCATGGCCATGCGTTTCATGTAGTCGCAGGCAATCGGATCGGCAAAACAATTGTGTGTATGCTCCGGATTTTCGATGGATCCAACGTGGAAGCTTGAACTTGTCCAATGGCTGATGAAGCGCAGTTTGGCAAGCAAATCCTGACGGTTATTGCGAAGGCAGTAGCTTACCAGAATTGATTGCTCGGTTAGTGGGCCAAAGCATAAAACATTGAGCAAATCTTTGGTTTTTTCAAGCTCTTTATACAATGCCATGATACTTGGGAAATCTTTTAAGTCGTAGGCTTTCTCCAATTGAAATGTTCCCATCCCTTTTACCGAAGATTCCATGAAGAGAAATTCTTTTTGATATCCTCCAATGTATTTATTCAGGTTTGCCAAATCGGCTGCATACGCCTTGCCGTAGGTTTCGCGCGCCCATTGTGCCTGGTCGGGTTTGCTTTTGTGCCAGGGATGTGAGGTACTCGCCAAAACGATGGCACGGGTATCGAAATGATTTGACATGAGAATATAACTGGCTACCGCCGAGATGTCATCCGGATCGTTAATGTTTTGTCCGCCATCGCTGATAACCCAAACTTTGGGTTTCTGTGCCTTCGCCACAGAACCAAAGATCATCATCAAAATAATAATGAGAAGAAATCCCGGATTTTTACACTTCATATACAGATTATGTTCTAAAATTTATTAATTTCTATTTGCTGGTCTTAAATCAAAATTAAAACCCAATGTGTTCAATTCTCCGATGCGCCACCCCAATTGTCTGTTCTGAAAGGTGCCACCGGCAATCCGTTCATATCAAAAATATTTGAATTGGGATTATCAGCCCAACCATAACGCACAGCTATTGGTTCGTTTACTTCATCGGCATACAGGACAACTTTATTTTTGCCTTCAAATTCGGCCTTTGCCCATACAAATTTCTGATCCTTTCCGGCAATTGCAAACCCGTTCAATGTTTCCACATCAAAGGTACACAACCCTATATCGACGTTGGTAAAGGTAATTATAATTTTGTTCTTTTGAATTGACATGGATTGATAAGTTGGACTTGAAGCCACCATTTGGAAACCATATTCGTTGGCCAAAGCATGGCGTACCAGACGATTAGCAACGGCTTGTTTATCTCGCGGGTGTATATTGTATACTTCTCCTTTATCGATAATAACCGCTTGCCCGGTATGCGGAAGAGCCAGTGCTTTGGATTGTGCCTCGCGCAAGGCAGCCCAATTGCTGGCCTGAGGCAATTCACTTTTTTCCTTAAAGTTAGCCAGTTGAACCCAGTAGAATGGAAAATCGCCCTGCCCCCAATGCTTGCGCCATGCACGAATCATCATCGGAAACAATGAGGTATATAATTCAGGGTTCATTACATTAGCCTCACCCTGATACCAAATAGCCCCTTTTATACCAAAACCGGCTATCGGATAAACCATACCATTGAATAAATTTCCCGGACGTTTATTGCCAAGGCGTTGATCGATCGGTGGATATTTTAGTTCACCCGGTTTACCTGCTTTAAGCCATTTCTGATATTCAACAATATCCTGAGCAAGGGTCTCATCGGTATACTTACTCATTTTATCGTCGAACCTTCTCAGTAAATCGGCACAAGCTTTAGTGGTGTCCATCATATCGCGGGGGATAAATGCTTCGATGGGTGTACCACCCCATGGATTCTGAATGAGTCCAACCGGAACGCCCAATGCGTCGTGCAGCCTTTTGCCAAACAAATAACCCACAGCCGAAAATTCGCTTACCACATCGGCCGTAGAGACTTTCCACTCTGCATTCACATCAGTTTTCACCACCGGAGAGCCTGTTTTGGGGATTTGAAACAATCTTATTTCGGCACAATTTGCCGATGCAAGTTCTACATCGGCATAGTTAATCTTTCCAACCGGCAACTCCATATTCGACTGACCACCGCAAACCCATACTTCGCCGACAAGAATATCCGAAATCTTCACTTCGTTCTTACCCGATATCTTCATCGTAAATGGTCCGCCCGCTTTCATCGGACGAAGATTTACCTTCCAGTTTCCGAGCTTATCGGCCACTGTTTTTATATTTTGTCCGTTAATTGTTACCGAAATTTTTTCACCGGCCTAGGCCGTTCCCCACACAGGGTTTGCGATTTCGCGCTGAAAAACCATGTGATTGCCGAACACGTGCGGCACTTTTACTTCGGCCTGAATCATTGTGGTTGAACCTTGTACCAAAGAAAGTATAACTACCGCAATACTTGCGAATTGGCTGATTTTACGTTTCATATTTTCAAATAATATTCCTAAATATATTTTATTCATTCACTCAATATTGTATTGTCTTTATTGAACCTGTTTTTTCCAAACCATATCATTTTAGCCACACCGGTTCAACCTAAATTATTTATCCCAATTTTCATCGATAATCTTTTGAATATGAGGAAAATTCGTGTCTGTTTCGTTGTATTTTTCCCGCTGTTTTTTCAACTCTAACTTCAATTGTTTAACAACTTCGGCATATTCGGGTTTTCCATACACGTTGTTGGTTTCAAGCGGATCTTTCTTTAAATCATATAATTCCCAGGATACCGGTGTGGGCCGTATAAGAAACGACTTGCCGGCAGGGAGCCAACTTCTGGATGGTTCACCCTCCTGTTTCAAATCCCAATGTCTTCCATAAAAGAAGATTAACTTATAATCGTTGGTTCTTATCCCGAAATGAGCCGGAATATCGTGATGCGTTAAATGCATCCAGTAGCGATAATAGGTAGCGGTTGGCCAATCGTTGGGTTTTTGACCAATCAACAGAGGTTTAATACTTTTTCCCTGCATATATTTCGGAACAGTACCCCCTGCGAGATTAATGATTGTGGGTGCAAAATCGGTATTATTAATTATTGCATCATTGCTCGTATGCGCTTTTATAAGTTTTGGATACCGTATAATAAACGGCATTCTTATAGACTCTTCATACATCCATCGTTTGTCAACCATGTCATGTTCTCCAAGCATCATACCCTGATCTGCAGAATAAATAATTACCGTATTTTCATACAAATCATTGTCTTTCAAAAACTGAAAGAATCGTCCCAGATTATCATCAATTCCTTTCACACAGCGCAGATATGATTTAAGATATTTTTGGTACGCCATGGAGGTCGCGACACGATCGGGAATACTATCGGCAATTTTATAACGATTAACATAGCTATTAAAAAGCAGACGACGCGAAACCGAAGTGCCGATTTCATGAATCAGACTATCCTTCCTTCCCCGTGTAGCTTCCGAACCCCAATTGGGTTGATGATACATCGTTTCGGGTTCAGGAATCATTACATCCGCCAGATAATTTTCGTATCTCGGCGCATATTCGAACCAGTCGTGCGGGGCTTTAAAATGATACATCAAGAAAAACGGTTTGTTTTTATCTTCGCGATTTGCGATCCAATCCATCACTTTTCCAGTAATAATATCGGTAGAATGCCCTACGGTTTTTATCATATTATTCGGATAAACACCATTACCCTTTTCAAAAAACGGCGGATTAAAATATTTCCCCTGCTCATCCAAAACACAATAATAGTCGAATGCCGATGGCTCATTATGAATGTGCCATTTACCGACAATAGCGGTTTCGTAGCCAAGCTTTTTCATTTCCATTGGCAAATATTGCTTAGCAGGATCAAGTATACCGGTAAGATCAAGGACCCCGTTGGTCTGGCTGTACTGTCCGGTAATAATTGTGGCTCTGCTTGGCGTACAAATAGAGTTGGTTACAAAACAGTTTTTAAAAACCATCCCTTCACCGGCCAGTTTATCAATATTTGGCGTTGGATTAAGTGAGGCCAATCGACCACCATACACACCTATTGCATTAGTGGCGTGGTCGTCGCTCATAATATAAATAATATTTGGCTTTTTTGCTTGTGAACCGGTAGCAAAAAGGGCAGTTAAAAGTACAATACAGTTTCGTTTCATCTATTCTCTTTATAATTTCACTTTATATACAATGGCCTTATCGATTGGTACAACTTTCGGAGCGGTAATCCTGAGACCTTCATCACTTTTTACCCAATTAATTTTTTCATTACTTCCAATTACCTCAATCTTTTTTATTTCGGTATGCGAGGCCAAACCACCTTTTGCGAAAGACTTCAAAAGATATTCTTTGCCAGCTTCAGGTATTTCGAGTTGCATTATATAAAGATATTTGCCATTTGAGGTGAACCTGAAATCCAGATTGGTGAACTTGATGCCATGGGCCTGAACTCCGCCAAAATGGTTGGCGGCCAACTTTGTAACACCTTCGCCATAAGTAATAAAGGGACGGGTTTTATAAATGGCTTCACCATTTAGTTTGAGCCATTTTCCCACTTCGAGCAGGCCGTTTCTTTGTTCTTCGGGTATTAAACCATCGGCAGTTGGCGTGATCCCAAGCAAGAGGGCGCCATTTTTACTTACAATATCAATCAATTCATCCACAATATCGTTTGGTTGCTTATTTTTAAGGTCGGCTCTCCAACTCCATCCATTCCATGGATACGAATCGTCGGTTAACCACGGATAATCTGTTTTTTCATCCATCCGACCCCTTTCCAAATCAAGCACCCCGGCACCCGTAGCAAGGTCTTCGTTTTTATAGGTTAGGGTCACATCTTTTCCCCATTCTATGCCTTTATTGTAAAAATGAGCCACCATTTCTTTGCGATCCTTTTCGGGTATCAGAAACAATCGACTATCAAACCACAGCAAATCAGGCTTGTAACGATCCACGACTTCGAAGATTTTTGCTTTCCACAAGTCCACAAATTTGCGGCTCGGCTCATCCTTTGGATTTATGGTTTTTCCGTCAGACTTTCCACTGTCGTCCTGACCTAAGCGGTAGAACGTTTCTTTCGGGGTCACTTCGCCAAACAATGCCCTGAACTCTGCGTTTGTCGTGTCGGCCAATCCGTTCCATAACATGTACCATCCCCACTCCCAGCTATGGTGGAAGGTGGTCACGAATTTCATATCCTTTGCTTTTATTGCTTTTTCCAACTCACCAACCAGGTCGCGGTGAGGGCCGTAATTCACAGAGTTGTATTTATTAACCTTGCTGTCCCAGTTTGAAAAATAGTCGCAATGTTCGGCAACAGGTCCTGCAAACTTCACACCAGCATCCTTGAATAATTGAGCCCAATCGTTGGCATCGAAATGTTCGGCAGTAAATTTTGGAAAGAAATCATAATATTGCGTGGTATCACCATAGGTAGCAAGGTGGTGTTCCCGCAAATCATGATTCCAGCCCGCTGCTTTATCTTCGTACATGTGGTGCGAATACCATTCACCTTTACCCATATAGGAGTATACACCCCAATGGAAATAGATGCCAAATTTGGCATCGAGGAACCATTCGGGAGTCTGATGTTGTTTGAGTGATTCCCATTCGGGCTGATATTTTTTTTTCGCTGAAACCGTAATGGTTCCGCAAAAAACCATAATAAGAATACACAAATGCGATATACCTTTTACTTTCATGCGATTATATACTTCCATCATTGCTTTTTGGTACTTACCAATGCTAAAATAAACTATTACTGCTTAATTATACACCGACAAACACTTCTAAACTTCAATTGTATTGCCGGTTTATATCGCAAAACTACACTTTAAACACCAAATTGAGTATCAATTCTAACCCAATTCTTTTAAAATTGAATAATAATGGGGTTCATACGAAAAACAGAGGCAGGCTATGACAACCGGCCTCTGTTTTCTCTAATTTGGAACCGCCAAATCGTTATTTTATCAGCAACCAATTGAGGTTCACTGTTTTTTCGCAACCGTTATCCGATTTAAAAATCACAATAATATCGTGCACGCCTTCGGGTTTATCGGTAATATCGGTTTCAACCGTCGTCCAGTTGTTCCAACCGCCGGTATAATCAATCGCAAATTCGGCTACTTTTTTACCTTTGGCATTATCCAGGCGCACTTCGTAGCTGCCCACCCTTTGTCCGCTAGCCACCCTGGCCTGCATTTTTTTGGCTGAACCATTGCCGAAGTCGACACGGTTAAAGCGAACCGAACTCCCATTTTTAGCATCGCAAACCATCCAGCCTATTGGTTCATTACCGCTAACAAAAGCGGTTTTAGCACCGTCTATTTCATTGTAACGGTCAACTTGAATGGTATCGCCAATGGTTGGCGTACCAATGCCACGCATTGTAGGCACCACTTTTTTTATTGAACCATCGTCCTTAAAGGCCATGTAATCGGCACGTATTGAGCGCATTTTATTAAACCCACTGATATCCCACCAATGGTAGAATAAAATCCATTGGCCTTTGTACTCAACCACCGAATGGTGATTGGTTCCATTGGAAATATTATCCATAATTTTACCCCGATACTCAAAAGGTCCCATCGGGCTTTTGCTTGTAGCATATCCAATGGTATAGCCCTCTTCGGGAAACACATGGGCAAAAGTAAAGTAAAAGATACTGTCGCGTTTAAAAGCAAACGATCCCTCTTTATAGCCTGCCGGCAACCCTTGTATCTTTATCGGTTCAGCCGAAATCTCTTTCATATTATCCTTTAGGGGTGCCACATACAACTCCTGTCCGCCACCAAAATAGAGGTAGGCTTTGCCGTTATCGTCCACCAAAAGACCGGGATCGATACCGCTTACGCCTTTGATGTAGTTCTTTTCCCACTTAAAAGGCCCCGTTGGCGAATTCGAAACGCCCACGCCGATACGCCTGAATGCCGATCCATCTTTGGGTTCAGCCGGATAATAATAATAATATTTATCGCCTTTTTTTATACAGTCCGGTGCCCACATGCCATACGAATCTTTTTTGCCCCAAGGCACTTCATTCTGGTCGAGTACGCGGCCATGGTCTTTCCAAGTGGCACCATTTTCGAGCGAAAAGATATTGTAACCCGGCATACAAAAGCGTTGAAACTCCTTCTCGCGCCCTTTGGGTGCAATGGTGTCGCCCGAGGGGTAAACATAGAGCTTGCCATCGAAAACCCGCGCGGTAGGATCGGCCGTATAAATATGCGTAACGAGGGGATTTTGCGCCGAAACAAGCTGTGTAAGGGCAATACCTGCAATAAATAAAATACGTTTCATTCTATTAATCAATCTATTATATTGTTACATTATTTTTCCCAGACTCTAAAATAGTCTGTTTTGAACACCTCATTAAGTCGGTTATCGTCGGGCAATGCGCCAAACCACTTATTCGATTCGTTATTAATGTTAATTTTTAATGGCTGATGCCAGTGCGTATTTTCGGCTTTACGAAACAGTACACCATCGATATAAAACGATATAAAATCTTTATCCCATTCCAAGCCCCACACATGGTAATCGTTTTGCAACTCGAAAGGGATGTAATATTTGGCATTTCGCGAAAAGTGCTCTTTTACATCGCCCTGATCTTTGGGAGATCGAAACACATGGATATTCGAATTTAAATCGTGACGGTTTTCGGGAACGCCGGGGCAGTTTTCGCAAATGTCGATTTCTGTCCACCACTCTTTTCCCTCGTTCGACATCCAAAAACCGGTTACCCATGGTGCATTCATCGCTTTGATTCGGGCTTCAAAATAGCCGTATAAAAATTTCTTTTTGCTTACAATGAACCCTGACGTATGGGTAAAATCGGCAGGAAGCGGATCGCTACCATGCTGGTTTATGCGCATAACCAGATTACCGTTTTCAACCTTTACGTTTGAACCGTGAAAATATGTAGGTGGGCGTCCCTTCCATCCGGGGTTATTCGGATACCATTTAACAGTATCTAATTGTGTGCCCGTAAACTCGTCGGAATTGGCTGTTAAAAGCTTCCATTTACCGCTGTTTCGCTGGTCCGAAAGTGGCAGTTTGTCGCTTTTACGTACAGGTGCTTTTGAAAAATCAACCGTGTCTTTGTAAACCTTCAAAGGTTTTGTAAGGTTTTCTTCAGGTTTCTTTTTCAAATTTGCGGGTAAATTTATTTTGAGTACCGCACCCGATGTGGTGCCATCGGTATGCACTATGGCATTGAACAAATATTCCGGTTCGCCATTTTTAAATAACACCTGAACTCGCTCGTAACGGCATTTATCCGAGACAGGAAAATAGTGTGACCCTTGATAGTGACTCCGCTGATATTCGCCCCAATGCAGGCCATCGTCCGATTCGAGATATAAACCACTCAGATGATCGTAATTACCCATATCGCGGATGAGGCAATGAAATTTATTGTTGTAATAAAAGAAATAGGGATCCTCGGTTTGTCCCCCTTTTTCAGGAAAATCTATCACCGGATTTTTATCATACTTGATATAAGGTCCTTCCAGATTTCTGGCCATGGCCACACCTGTTTTCCGGCGGTTGTCGTTATTGCGATCCCACGATCGGTAATAAATCCAGAATTCGCCATTGGGATGAACCAGTAATCCGGGATTCACCACAGAATAACTGTCCCAAGCTTTTGGCGAGAGGGTGACATCGACCATCGGTTTATCGAACCGTTTCCATGGGCCATAAGGGGAGTCGGCAATAGCCATACCCACATTCTCACCGGCTTCCGGTGCTATGGTTTTCAGACGCTCCGGATCGGATTCGCCACACGACATATACAGCAGTACATATTTTTTACCCACACGGTATACCGATGGATTATGCACTGTATAGGCATCCCAATAGCCGGCACCACGGCCTTTGAGCACTGTGCCTATTACTTTATACGGCCCTTCGGGTTTGTCGGCAACGGCATGGGCAATTTCGCTATTGGTTAGCCAACTACCATCCAATGGCCAACGCGAAAAAAAAACATGAACCTTACCTTCGTCGTCGTAAACCGGCGCACAACCCCACACACAATAATCGGCCGATTGGAGTATAAATGTGCCTCTGTCGGCCAGACAACCTGTAAGCCACGAATCTTTTAATACCGGTTTCGCGACTTGCGCCTGACCTGTAACAAAGAGAGTTATTGCCACAATTGCAATTAAAATGGACTTTTTCATTATTATATTACTTATAAGATGTATTTTATTATACCTGACTTCTACTTTTGGCACTACGCTAATACTTAAAAATAGCGACACGATAAATATACTATTAATAGAAGATAATTTTGGGGGGGGACATTGAGTCAAAAAAGTGTGTATAGCTACAATTTTAGGGGTGTATTTACACTAACACACCAAGTTATGGTGCTATTTGTTGGTATTGGGTGATTGAAATTGAAAGTGGCTTTGAAAGAGTTTGGTCTCAGCTTTTCGTTTAGAGAATGCTTATTTACTAACCAAAAAGAATTAGCGCAAATATTAACTATGCATGAGATATGGTTAAAATCCTTGCCCAATCATAAAAAACAATCTTTCCTAATGTTAATTCTATTTTGTAAACCAATGCCGCATTTACCATTACAGAATTTATTTTTAGGTTGTGTGACCATTTGACTTTTCTCGCTATTTTGCCAGTATATTTTTTCGGAACGACCCAAAACCGTCACATCTTTCACTTCTATTTCTTATTTTGATGATAACATAGCCAATTTTCGTGTGGGGTTGTTTTGATTTCATCTCAGTTGAATGGCATCAACAGTTTTACCATTACGGGTATATCGCACGTCGTTGGTGCTAAGTCTATCGGGTCATTTTTTTGATGAATAACATATGACTCCAAACCAGGGACACAAACAAATCTGAATACGAATCAAATCACTGGAAAGTCACAAAAAAAAACGATGGTGGCAGGTAAAAATTTTAAAAATAGGTGAGGGTAAATTAGATGGTGAACAGATACAGTATTGGCAAGAAAGGCTTTTACATCAACAATTTGGATGTATAATTTCCATATACTGTAACGACCTTAAGAAAATAAACCCCTTTGGGTTTATCGTTTATCTCGAACGAAGCATTACCGGAAAAACGTTCGGATCCCAATTTTTCACCTTTAATACTGTACAATTCAACAAGGTAATTGCCTGTTACCCCGTTTATCCTACATTGGCGGGAAAATGTATTATAACTCACACGGATGGCACGAACAGAAGGCCGGCTCCCGAAGCCTGAAAAAAAATTTTGATCGGTGAGGCGTTCAAACGTTAGGCTTTTCATATTCCATTGCCAATCGTCGGAACCCGATGCCAGAAGTTTAATATTTACCGTGCCGGTGCGATCGAAACGAATCACCTGATCGGCAGGTAAAGTGTAATAACTATCCCATGCGCCATTCGAAAAAACGGCATCGACGGCCACGGTATTACTCTCTTTTTGAAGTGACACCCCGGCGTTGGCCATGGGTGTACTTATTATGTACGAAAGTTCGTAAACACCCGTGGCCGGTACCGATATAGTAAAAGTAGCCCAGTCGTCTTTATTTACAAAATTGATGCCCGAAGAGGTTTTTCCAATCCCATATCCGGGGCCACCGGAGGCGGCATCGCTAAACGTTCCCCCCGAGGCATTAAACGAATTGGCAGAAACAGTAATAATTGTGGCATCGAACGGGGTGGCTTGCACATACACCTCGCACGAATCCATAACAACGGCATCGCGGTTCAGGGCATAAATGGTGGTCACACCAACGGCCATACCGGTAATGGTGCCATTTGTTACTTTGGCCACGTTTTGGTTTTTCGATTTCCAAACCAAAGCGTTCGAAGCGGTAAGAAAGGGATCTGTCTTTACCGTTAACACACGCGATTGTCCAACACCTATTTGAAGTTTATCGGCAATAATATGGACATCGTTTACTTTATCCTCCACAATATCAAAACGATAGAGGTTCATCCAACCGTTTGGACCGGCATTCCAGTTGAGTTTATGCCCCATACCCCAGGAAATACCTGCATGCGGATTGGTGTCCGACTTGCCGGCCCGAAACAACCCTGCCGCCTCGGGAATATTCGAAACGTTGCCCATAATTGAAAAGTCAACACCATTTTCGGAAAACTGAATGGTATTGGGTTCGGGACCATCCTGATGTTGCAATATTGCAATGCCGGTTTTGAAAGGCCATACCATTACCTCGTGACCGGTATTGGTAATTGGGTTCGATGCCGATTTCACGTAGGGACCGGTTGGATTGTCGGCAATGGCTACTCCCCATTTCACCTGTTTACCGAGTCCGCATACCGGATTACACCATTGTTTACAACCTGTGTTGCTGCGGCAGTTACATTCGCCTTTGTAATAGAGATAAAACTTATTTTCATATGGTATTATGCAAGGATCGTGTACTGCATTATTATCGAAAAAGAGGTCGTTGGTATAGGTAGGTGTAAGTACAGGATTGGTCAATTTGGTCCATGGGCCATCGGGCGAATCGGCCACCGACATCCCCACGGTGTTTCGGTTATAAATACCATCGGCATCCGCGGCCGCCTGATACACCAAGTAATACTTGCCATTATGTGCCAAAATCTCGGTCGTAAAAACAGAACGTGCATCGAATGAGCCTGAGGTGCCGCGACCTACCGCAATGCCTTTTTCCTTCCAGGTGAGGCCATCGGCCGAAGTCGCATAATAAATATCGTTCAAGTCCCATGGCGCCAGTTTGTTATTATCGAAAGTAAGGCTATACGAATACCACACGTAATAAGTACCGTTGACCTGAATTACCGCACTGGGATCTCTGCGGGTGTAGTTGGGGTCGGGTGCCAGATCGCCCTTGAGATTCGAAATTGTAAAATTCACATTCCATGTCGGATCATCGGGCACCGAAACGGTATTGCATCCATTTATTTTATATCCATCCTCACGCAGGGTGGCTGCACTTTTAATCGCGTTTCGCAACACAACGGTTAAATCGCGCGATGGAGCTTGTTTAAGCAATTGTTCGTAAGTAAATCCATTCTTATGAAAAACCAGTGTTTTAAGGTTTTGGTTGGAAGCGGTTAGCTGCCACGCGCCGTTTACATCGGTTTTAGTGGTGGCATTGCTTTCCAACATCAGCACATCGGCGTTAGAAATTGGTTCACCTTGCTCAGAAACCACTCGCCCTGCAAAATTCTGACCTGCCGCAGTATGCACCATCAGTATGCACACCGCAAAAAGAGTTGATTTAAGTTTTCTCATTCGTATTATTTGCATATTTATTTTTATAGTATGACCAGCTTTTATCTTTTTTTATGGGTTGAACCGCCATGCTGCCATTTGCTCATTTAATCAACCATGCGTATCCTTTTTGTCTTTTTTGGCAATAAACTCCGCAAAACATTCAAAACTACCAACCGAAAATGCACCACGTACAATTCCTCCTTTATATGGCAATACAGTTACAACACATCAATATTAAATATTATTAACGTGGCAAATCGTTGGTATTTTAACCATAAAACCCCATTTATATGATAACCCCAACCTCTTTTCAACCCTCTCTTTTGGCAAATACGCACATATTTTCGGTTCAATCAACAAAAAGGAAACAATAGAAAGACGGGTGGTTCAACCAAAAAACCTTAAAAGCTTATCAATATGCAGGATTTAAAGCTGTATAAAAATACAAAATCCGGCAGTCAAGCCCCATTTGTTCCCTCATGAACTTTATTACGATCATGCAAAAACAAATGTGTGGGTTTGCCACCGGATTTTAGCAAATATACGGCCTGCCGTATGTCTTACAATCCTTTAAAGACCATTTATTCTTTTACCAAATCAAAGCGATAAATATTCATCCAACTTTTTTGTCCCTTTACAAAATTGAGCTTATGTCCCACACCCCAGGTGATACCTGCGTGTGGGTTCTTTTTTGATACCGGAGCACGGAATAAGCCGGCGGCTTCAGGAATATTTTCCACGCCACCCATAATATTGAAATCGAATCCGTTTTCAGAAAACTGGATGGTTTTAGGCTCAGGCCCATCCTGATGTTGAAGAATGGCCATACCCTTTGCAAACGGCCACACCATTACTTCGTGACCGGTATTGGTGATGGGGTTTTTTACCGACTTTACATAAGGTCCGGTAGGCTTATCGGCAATAGCTACGCCCCATTTTACCTGTTTTTTCAAACCGCAAATCGGGTTGCACCAACGCACGCAACCCGCATTATCGCGGCAATTACATTCGCCTTTGTAATAGAGATAGAATTTGCCTTGGTACGGAACGATACAGGGGTCGTGCACGGCATTGTTATCGAAAAACAGATGATTGGTATAGGTAGGGGTCAAAACCGGTTGTTCGAGCTTGGTCCAGGGGCCATCGGGCGAATTGGCCCACGACATACCCACCACGTTGCGGTTATAAATCCCATCGAGATCGGCAGCCGCTTGATAAACAAGGTAATATTTTCCGTTGGCGGCCAATATTTCGGTGGTAAATACCGATCGTGCATCGTACGACCCCGGAACACCACGCCCCACGGCAATTCCTTCTTCTTTCCATGTAATGCCATCGGTAGATGTGGCATAATACAGGTCGTTCAAATCCCAGGGTGCCGTTTTATTGGCATCGTTGGTAATGCTATACGAATACCACATGTAGTATTTGTTTTTAACCTTAATTACCGCACTTGGATCGCGACGGGTGTATTTGGGATCGGGAGCAAGGTCCCCTTTAAGTTCTGAAATTTTGAATTTTACATTCCATTTTTTATCGTTTGGCACCTTTACGGTGTTACATCCGTTTTTGATATAGCTCTCTTCGCGCAAAGTGGCCGCACTTTTTTGGGCTTTGCGTAATGTGCCTACAATATCGGCATCCGGTGCTTGTTTAAGCATCTGCTCGTAAGTATAACCGTCCTTATGAAACACAAGTGTTTTGGTGTTTTGATCGGCACTGGTAAGTGCCCACATTCCCCGACTATCGGTTGTGGTGGTCGCACCATTTTCGACCATATAAACTTCGGCACCTTCAACAGGTTTTCCCTCTGTATTGAGTACTACTCCTTTAAAATTTTGGGCCAGCAATAGTTGACCTGCCCACAACACCGGCATTACCAATGCCAATCTGAAATTTGGTTTTCGTTTCATTCCTGATTCTATATTAATCACTAATTTCCGCTTGTTTTGTTTACGCCTCAAAATATTGAAACGAAATCGGGTTCAAGTATAGCTAAATTTTAACGAACAAAAATGCCTTGATTACACCAATTATGCGGCTTTCATTGCAACTAAACCTGAACAAAAACTGTATTTATAGGCATCCGTGCCTTTTTGAATGCATTTGGGTTTTTTCGCCCGATTGCGGGATACAAATAACCGAAAAAAAGACACAGTACTTATCGCAATCATCATGCGGCATAGCCAGTATTGGACTATTTGACTTTTATCCATTTTCGGCACCACCGCAGCCCGGATAAAATGGTGGTTCAACCCAAAATAACCAACAACATAGCATAACCATTCCTAACAAAACATCACTTACTCAAAATCTAACATTGGATTAGGCTAACAATTATAACCGGGAACAAATATCTCATATTAAGGGGGTCTTACGAATTGAACCAAACCATTGCTATAAAAAACCTATATCCGACTAAAAACAAAGCGTTTCCTTTGGTTAAAGAAAACGCTTTGCCGAATTGTAAGTACAACGGGTTTAATTCTCCACCACGCCGTGCTGCTCGTTGCTGTTTTTGTTTTGAGGTGCTTTTATCTTGCTTACATCAATCCAATCAGCTTTCAGGCTTTTGGTATTATCGAATAGTCCGGGAAAATAACGGTTGGTTGCCGAACCAAATTCTGTGATGCGTTCTTTGAATTTCTCACCATACTTTTTATATGTTTCTAAATCTTTGGCCTGATCGGCTACTAAAAACATATAATCGTTGGCCGAAACTTTTGCGCCACTCTTGTCGGTCATTACAACGTCGACAAAGAATTTGTCGCCCAATTTGCCCGGTACCTTGCACGATACTTCGGCAAATTCCTTCGAGCTGTCTTCGGCCACATCGCCGATTTTTACCGTTTGCTCGCTCAAAACCTTTTTATCCTGATCGAGGAATCTTACCTTTGTGGTACATCCGGTAAACGATTTCATATAGTCGTTTACCACCCAAATTTTACCCTTGAATGTTTCGCCCGGCATCCAGCGACGGCGCTCGTATTGTAAGGTAACAAGCAGCGGCTGATAAGCTTTCTGAATGTAGAAATGCGATGCTTTGGGTTGGCAATAATAATCGACGGTAGCCCATTTAAAATCGGGTGAATTCAGAATGAAATGGCAGAAACACACCGCGCTCATTTTCGGTTTGCGGGTTCTGTAAAGTTCCATTGAGTACTGGAAATAGGTTCCCTGAGCAATTTGGGTAGCTTTTACAAACTCTTCGAGCGACTTGTTGGTAAAATCTTCGCCAAACACTTCAAAGTTGTGCCCCTGAAGGATATCGAGATCGGCCCAGTGGTGCCCCCAGCTAGGTCCCGGAGGCCACAGCTCATTTTCGGGAATAAACTTTTTAATACTTTCCACATTCGGACACGATGTAACGGCAAGTTCGGGAATGGCAGCAAAATTTTGTTTAGGATAGTAATCTTCCATAAAAAAATTACCCATGCCATAATGTACCCCATGCGGATGAGCCGATTCATGCGCCTTCATTCCCAACGAAATACCATGGTTGGTACTCAGCGGCGAAGTAGGTATATAGTGTAAATCGCTATAAGGTTTCAACACATCGCCCAACTCTTTTACAATGCTCCAATGATATTCGCGTGTAGACTGCGAACTCATAAAAAGAGTTTCTTCGGCACCTTCGATAATGATGTTGCACGGATTGTTTCTTCGCTGTTTTAGTATTTCTATTGTTTCGTCGAACATTGCCTTTTTATAATCATCGCCCAATTTCAGTATCGGATTGTTAATGAGCGAAATATCCTGCCAAACGGTAATACCGGCTTCGTTACACAACTGATAGAAAAGCGGAATTTCTGTTGGATGCCATCCGAAAATACGCAAATTGTTGATGTTTTCTTCTTTTGCCAAACGAATTAATGTACGGTATGTTTCTTCGGTTGTTCGGCCGGTGTACAAATCCGGTGGTCCACCCCATGTTCCTGAACGAACAAAATGACGTTTACCGTTAATTTTTACGGTCCATGGCCATTCCACCTCCTCTTTGGTCCAGCCGGGATTCATTTCCATTTTCACCTCGCGTATACCAAAAGTTACATTCTCAGCATCATCCGGTACCCCTTTATTCTTTATGGTTACATTGGCATTATACAAATTTTGATCGCCCAAATCCCATGGCCACCACAATTTCGGTTCAGCCACCTTTACCATGGTTTTAATTTTGTTTGAACCCGGTTTAAGCATCTGTTTAAGGTTAACAACATAGTCTTTCGATTTGAAATTTTTGCCCGAGAGTTTCACTTGTGCCTCGATTTCCTGATCGTATGAAGCATCATTAAGCAATTCCAATTCTACCTCAACAGTTGCCGAACCATCTTTTTCGAGTACCGGACGGGTATAAACATCGTTGATGCGTGTAGTTCCTGTAGCGACCAATCTTACTGGTTGCCAAATACCGGTAGGCGTAACATTTTGGTTATAGTCGCCATGCCAGCGGTATTTGCGCCCATTCACCAAAGCCAATGTACGTGGCGCAGGATGCAAACGAATAGCCAAATAGTTGTTATCGCCGGGTTCACGCGTTGTGGTCAGATTTACCAATTTGGTAATATCGAACGAAAAGTGCGAAAACATGCCTTCGTGACTACCCAGGAATGTGCCATTAAGATAGACATCGCAGCCATAATCTACACCATCAAACTGAATGCGGATTTGCTTTCCTTCCATGTTTTTGGGAATATTGAAGGATTTAAAATACCACCATTCGTAATCGTTTACCCATTTGGCTTTCAGACTGTTGGTACCCATGTTCATATCCTCAATTCGCCCCTGACGCCACAAATCGGTAAATACATCGCCCGGTACGGTGGCATAACCGGCATCGGGCATATATTTTTCGAATTGCTTTTTCAATCCTTCGCCCGGAATAGTTCCTTC
>QKHT01000109.1 GCA_003249935.1 Bacteroidota bacterium | reverse complement strand
GCTGTAACATGAAGACAATTATCACGTTAGCCTGGCGAAATATTTGGCGGAACAAGTTTCGCAGCAGTGTAATTATTGCGGCGCTAACACTTGGTTTGCTGGCAGGGGTAAGCTCGGTGGCGTTTATGAATGGTATGATTGAGCAGCGCATTCAATCGGTTATTCACACCGAACTGGCTCACATTCAAATGCACCGGCAAGGCTTTAGAGACAATGGCGATTTTGCGCTCCGCATTCAAAATACCGACCAGATATTTTCTTATATCATGAACCGTTATCCCGATGTGAGGGGCATATCCAAACGATTGGTAATAAACGCCATGATTGCTTCGGCCGAAACCGGTTCTGGTGTAAGGGTTTATGGGGTTGAACCATTGGAAGAGACGAAGGTGTCGGATGTGGCCCAAAAACTTACGGATGGTTCGTTTTTCGGTTCAACCAAAAAAAACCAGATTGTAATAGGCGAAAAGCTGGCCTTAAAACTAAAGGTAAAAGTGGGTAATAAGCTGATTATTACCATGCAGGATGGCGATAAAAATATTGTGTCGGCTGCATTTAAGGTGGTAGGCATCTTTGCTACTGACAATGCCGTGTTCGACGAAAATACGGTTTATGCCCAATTTGACGATATAGGCCACTTGGAAGGAATTCCAAACGACGAGGCCCACGAAATCGCCATACTCATGGCCGGAAGGCAAAATGTAACGGCGGTGGCCGATTCGTTGGCATTGGCATTTCCTCAGCTCGAAATTCTCGATTGGCAGCACCTATCGCCCGAAGCCGGTTATCTGGTGGATGCAACCAAACAATATATGTATATCTTTCTGATTATTATACTTTTGGCTTTGGGTTTCGGCATTATAAATACGATGCTTATGGCCGTAATGGAGCGTTTTAAAGAGCTGGGCATGCTCATGTCGATTGGAATGAAAAGGATAAAAGTGTTTGCCATGATTATGGTCGAAACGCTGTTTTTGTCGCTACTTGGCGGTTTTTTCAGCATTATAGCGGGTGTTGCGTTGGTTGGTTATTTCGGGCAAGTGGGCGTAAATATGTCTGTATGGAAAGAAGCATTTGCCGAATTGGGTTATGCTTCGATCATTTATCCTTATGTTACTTTGGATATTTACCTCGAAATAGGCATCATGGTAATGGCAATTGGAGTTATATCGGCCATTTACCCGGCATGGAAAGCCATACACCTCAATCCGGTTGAGGCTACTCATAACGAATAATAGTGACATTATGAATATTATAGAAATTAAAAATCTAACCAAAATATACGATCAGGAAGCCGTGCCTGTGCTGGCTGTAAATGATGTGACCTTGTCGTTTTCGGCAGGTGAGTTTACTGCGATTGTGGGGCCTTCGGGATCGGGAAAAACAACGTTGCTCAATATAATCGGTGGGTTGGATAAACCCACATCGGGCCATATTAGTATTGATGGAGAGGTCATTAACAATCTGTCGGAGAGTGAGCGTACCGATTTCAGACTACACCATATCGGTTTTGTATTTCAATCGTACAATCTCATTCCGGTGTTTACCGTAAGGGAAAACATCGAATTTGTGATGCAGCTTCAAGGCAAAAGCACTGCCGAACGGAGCAAAAGAACCAATGAATTGTTGGGTTTGGTAGGGCTGGAGGAGAAAGTAAATGCTCGCCCGGGAACGTTATCGGGTGGCCAACAGCAGCGTGTGGCGGTGGCTCGTGCATTAGCTTCGAAACCCAAATTTATACTTGCCGACGAACCGACTGCCAACCTCGATTCTAAATCGACCGAAACGCTGCTCGATATTATGCTTAGGCTGAACCGCGACGAAAATATGACGTTCATTTTTTCGACCCACGATGCCCGTGTGGTAAACAAAGCCCGTCGCATCATAACCGTTGAGGATGGGAAAGTGGTGTCTGACATCCGCAAAGATTAATTTAGGGAAATAGCTTCCATGAAACAATATGTAGTAGTAATAATATGGTTATCAGTTACTTGTTTGGCTGTTGGCCGGCAAACCGATTCTGTTTTGGTTGAACCGAAGCTGCCTTCGCAATGGTCGGTAAATGGGTATGTTACGAATATGCAAACGGCAATGTTTCGGGATGTTAATGCTGAATGGATCAACGATAATCTGGTTCATAACCGAATAAATCTGAAATGGACTGACCAAAGCAATCGGTTCACTTTTGGATTAGAACTGCGAAACCGCCTGTTTACCGGCGAAACGGTAAAATTGATTGAAAATTATGCTGGTATAATCAATGCCGAAACAGGTTTCTTTAAGCTGAGCCACAATTTTGCAAGCCGGCCATCGTATGTGGTTAATAGTAAAATCGATCGGCTATATTTGGATTATCAGCTTGATAAATTGCAGGTAAGGGTAGGGCGACAACGTATAAACTGGGGGCAGTGCATGGCATGGAATCCGAATGATATTTTTAATGCCTATTCGTTTTTCGATGTGGATTACATCGAACGACCGGGAAGTGATGCCATACGGGTTCAATATTATACCGATAATACGGCCTCTGTTGAACTTGCCGCGAAACTGAACCGGCAAAAAGAGGTGACTGCTGCCGCCATGTACAAATTTGCCTTAGGAGCGTACGATATGCAACTGCTTGCGGGCGTGGTGGATGAGGCAGATTGGGTGGTGGGAACCGGCTGGTCGGGCCATGTATCTGATGCGGCCTTCCGTGGCGAGGTGAGCTATTTTCGTCTCATAAACAATTTTTCAAAGGCGACAGGTGTGTGGGCTATTTCGTTAGGTAGTGATTATGTATTCAAAAACGGTTTGTTGATTCAGGCCGAAATGTTGTTAAATAACGCGGTTCAACCTAAAGATAAGCCATTCGATATTTATACTATGGATATTTCGGCCAAAAAGCTTTCGTTTAGTAACTATACAATGATGATGTCGGTATCCAAAGCCATATCGCCGTTATGGAATGCAGGTTTAACCGGCGTGGCTTTTCCCGACATCAATGCCATGTATGTGAGTCCCAACGTAAGTTATTCATTGTCCGATAATACCGAAATATCATTCATTGCCCAAGCCTTTAGCGGGCGGTTCACCCCAAACGAAACGATGCACTTTTTTATGAATTACCTGCGGCTAAAGATGAATTTTTAGTTGTATTGCGGCTTATTTGGCAGGTTTAAAAAAAAAGAATGAACAATTTCGTTCAAGATGCCATTATCTTTGCAAAGATGAATACAATTTGAGTAAAACAGAATAAACATGTTTAAACTATTTAAAAATATCGACAGAAAGAATTATTCGGCCCAATTGGGTGGCTTGGATATCTTTAAATTTATTGGTCCGGGGTTGTTGGTTACGGTAGGTTTTATCGATCCCGGTAACTGGGCCTCGAATTTGGCCGCCGGTGCCGAATATGGCTATGCATTGCTGTGGATGGTTACCCTTTCGACCATTATGCTTATTCTTCTTCAGCACAATGTGGCGCATCTTGGTATTGCCACCGGGCTTTGTCTTTCGGAGGCAGCGGCTATTTATGTAAAACCAAAATACTCCAAAGCGTTACTGACTTCGGCCATGCTGGCCTCTATTTCAACGTCGCTGGCCGAAATACTCGGTGGTGCCATTGCATTAGAAATGTTGTTTCAAATTCCGGTGCGGGCCGGTGCCTTACTGGTGACGATTTTTGTAATTATTATGCTGTTTACCAATTCGTACCGCTTGGTCGAAAAATGGATTATTGCGTTTGTATCGGTAATCGGACTTTCATTTTTGTACGAGTTGTCGTTGGTGGACATTGATTGGAATGGCGCAATGGCTGGTTGGGTAACGCCTTCGTTTCCAACAGGTTCTATGATTATAATCATGAGTGTTTTGGGGGCAGTGGTTATGCCGCACAACCTGTTTCTACATTCTGAAATTATACAGAGCCGGCAATGGAATCGCGAAAACGAAACGGTCATTAAAAAACAATTGAAATACGAGTTTTTCGATACACTCACTTCCATGATTATTGGTTGGGCGATAAACAGTGCCATGATTTTGCTGGCTGCAGCCACATTTTTTAAATCAAAAACGCCTGTTAATGAACTTCAGCAGGCTAATAGTTTGCTCGAACCATTGCTTGGCAGTCATGCCGCTGTGGTATTTGCCGTGGCCTTGCTTTTTGCGGGTGTGGCTTCCACAATTACCTCCGGAATGGCGGCCGGTTCTATTTTTGCAGGTATGTACAAAGAGCCTTACGATATTAAGGATAACCATTCGCGGCTTGGTGTGGTTATTTCGCTTGTGTTGGCATTGGGCATTATTTTGCTCATTACCAATCCGTTTAAGGGATTGATCATTTCTCAGATGATTTTGAGTATTCAGTTGCCGTTCACAATTTTCCTTCAGGTATATCTCACTTCGTCCGAAAAGGTCATGGGCAAGTATAAAAACTCACGATCGTCGCGCTATATGCTTTATTCTTTGGGCGTAATTGTATCTTTGTTGAATGTGGCATTATTTGTAAGTATGTTCATCTGATTTTAGCATGTTTTAGGCATAAAATTTTACCTTTACGGTTCGTAACACATTTAATTTCATGGAAACACATTTTTCAATTATTTCAGTGGCCATACTGCTTATGTTTGTGCTCGATCCGTTTGGTAATATTCCGTTACTTATATCATTAATACGGCATTACGATCGCAAACGGCAACTTCGGATCATCGCCCGCGAAATGAGTATCGGACTTGCTATCCTGTTGTTTTTTCTCTTTTTCGGCAACTCTTTTCTCAGTATTTTTCATCTCGAAACATCCTCGGTCACCATTGCCGGCGGGGTTATTTTTTTTATCATCGGGTTACGGTTAAGCTTTCCGGGCGAAAAGGGTGCGGTACCGGTGAATACCGATGAGGAACCATTTGTAGTGCCTATTGCCATGCCCATGATTGCAGGTCCATCGGCACTGGCATCGTTGTTGGTGCTTTCAAAACAACATCCAACCGAGCATTTCGGACTCTTTGTGGCCTTGCTCCTGGCCTGGATTCTTTCTGCAATCGTTATGCTTATGTCGCCACTTTTGTTAAGGGTTTTAAAAAATAAAGGCCTTATTGCGCTCGAAAGGTTGATGGGTATGTTGTTGCTCATTATGTCGGTACAAATGTTTGTAAACGGTATCAGAGGCGTCATTTCTACAATACAGTAAATATGAAGATAGTAATCGACGATAAAATTCCATTTATAAAGGGTGTGTTTGAACCTTATGCAGAGGTTTTGTACAAATCGGGTGCTGCAATTTCTGCGGCCGATGTACACGATGCCGACGCCATTATTACCCGCACGCGTACAAAATGCAATGCGGCATTGCTACAAGGCAGTAAGGTGTCTATGATAGCCACTGCCACCATCGGGTTCGATCATATCGATACGGCATATTGCAACCGGAATAATATTGAGTGGACCAATTCGCCCGGATGTAATTCGGGTTCGGTAAAACAGTATCTCGGGGCTGTATTGGCCACGCTGCATACCATGTATCCCCATAAACCCATCAACCAGTGTACGCTCGGTGTTGTAGGTGTGGGTTATGTGGGAACCAAAGTCGCCTCATTGGGGCGTGCACTTGGCATGACTGTTTTACTGAACGATCCGCCGCGTGCCGATAGGGGCGATGCCGGTGAGTGGCATACGTTGGAACAATTGGCTCTGCAATGCGATGTGGTAACTTTTCATACGCCTTTATTCACGGATGGAAAATACAAAACCGAAGGTCTCGCCGATCGATTTCTGCAATTACCCTCCAAACCGGGGCAGGTTTTGGTGAATACCTCGCGAGGCGAAGTGGCCTCTACGTCGGCCGTGGTTTCTGCTCTTAACACGCAAAGACTTGCTCAGGCGGTGATAGATGTATGGGATAATGAACCGGATATATTGCCCGAATTGGCACAAAAAGCACTCATTGCAACGCCCCACATTGCCGGCTATTCGGCCGATGGTAAAGCAATGGGCACAGCCATGGTGGTGCGTGCATTGTCGAAAAAATTCGGCTTTCCGTTGTTAAATTGGTTTCCTCCCAATGTGCCGCTTCCCGAAAATACCACCCTCACAATTGATCAAACCGGTTTGTCGCCTGTGGATGTGGCATGCCGGGCTATATTGGCAACTTACCCTATCGCCGGCGATGTGGAGCGGTTGAGAAAAGATCTTTCGGCTTTCGAATATTTGCGTGGTGCATATCCCTTGCGCCGCGAATTTGAGTGTTATACGGCAGATGTGAAAAACATTTTGCCCGAAACAGCTGTTGTGTTACAAAACTTAGGATTTAAAATATAACAAATTAAATATGGCTAAAGCAGACATAGGACTTATTGGATTGGCCGTGATGGGCGAAAACATTGTCCTGAATATGGAATCGAAGGGTTTTAAAGTGGCCGTTTATAACCGGTCTACAGATAAAGTAGATCATTTTGTAAATGGTCGTGGTAAAGGAAAAAACTTTGCTTTGTTGGTTGTCATTCCATCGACGAATTGGTCAATGCTTTGTCGGTACCCCGAAAAGTGATGATGCTGGTTAAAGCAGGTAATCCGGTCGATTCCCTGATTGATCAGATAATGCCTTTACTGTCGCCGGGCGATGTAATTATCGATGGTGGAAACAGTCACTATCCCGACACGATACGACGTACAAAATATGTTGAAAGCAAAGGTTTTCTCTTTGTTGGTTCGGGTGTTTCTGGTGGCGAAGAAGGCGCCTTAACCGGCCCTTCCATGATGCCGGGTGGCTCGCCTGCTGCATGGCCTTTGGTTCAGCCCATATTCCAAAAAATAGCGGCCAAAGTTGCAGATGGTTCGCCATGTTGCGATTGGGTAGGGCAGGACGGTGCCGGCCATTTTGTGAAAATGGTACACAATGGCATAGAGTATGGCGACATGCAGATTATTTCGGAGGCTTACCAACTGATGAAATCGGTGGGTGGCTTATCCTACGATGAAATGGCTTCGGCTTTTAGTGCCTGGAACAAAGGCGATTTGGATAGTTATCTGATTGAAATTACGGCCGATATTCTCGCTTATCGCGATGAAGACGGTTTGCCGCTTGTGGAAAAAATTCTGGATGCTGCGGGACAAAAAGGAACCGGAAAATGGACCGGTATTACGGCCCTTGACCTCGGTACGCCGCTTACGCTTATTGGCGAAAGCGTGTTTGCACGCTGTCTCTCCTCCCAAAAAGAGGAGCGCGTAAAGGCATCGGGTATTATTTCGGGG
>QKHT01000123.1 GCA_003249935.1 Bacteroidota bacterium | reverse complement strand
ATCCTTTGAAACGGCTTCGCCGTCCTCAGTCACATTTGGTGTGATCTGCAGTAACCTTATTGGTGAATAGCACGTAATGACTATTTTCATTATTTGCGACAGGATTCATACAAATCCTTCTCAAAAAAAAGTGGTGGATGATAAAAAAACAGGATACAATAATGAAACTTAAGATGCAATCATTAATTAAATATAGAAGTACACTTTATGTAAGTTCAAATTTTTGTTTTCTATTCCTCATCGTCCGCCATAATACTTAGTCCGGATAGTTATTCCGGAAGGGTGTTTTAATTACAGCAAAGATATGTTTTAGAACACAAATTACAATAACATTAGAAAAAAAATTGTGTTAAATGTATTACATACGTTGAGTGCAATGCGTGCGTTGAGTGCCTGCGGCAATGATCGCTGCGCTGTTGATGAGCCTGCCCACGGACAACAAATCACGGCCTGCCACCACACCCTGTTCTTGGTCATACCACCTTCGCATTACTTCGAACATGGTACGAACATGGTACAGTAAAAAAAAGCCTGACAGGTGAGGTCCCTGTCAGGCTTATATTTTTTAATAACCGAAGATATCGGCGAGCGAAAGCTGTTTCACTTCGCCCAATTTTTGTACCGATTTAAAATCGAGATCAGATTTTTTACCAATCAGCATCAGCGTATAGTTTTTGTTACTAATATGGTTTTTATAAAAATCCTGCACATCGTTTAACGAACAATTTTCGGCGTAGTTATAAATATCCGAACGGACATCGGTATTAATGCCTAACTTTTTGAGCTTTTCGAGCGAGTAAAAGATATTTTGTTTGGTAATACGGTCCGTTTCGATGCCTTGCACCAAAGCATCGCGCGAAATACCAAATGCTTTTTCGTCCACCACCATAGTCGTCAGCAACGATTTAAGCGCACCAACCGCATCCATCATTTTATCGGCCTGGGTGTACACCACACCATTCACAAAAAACGGTTCATTGCTATAACGCGGAGCCATATAGCCTGCCCATGCCGAGTAAGCTAAAGCGCGGGCTTCGCGTATTTCCTGAAACACCACCGAGCTCATGCTGTTGCCATAATATTCGTTAAACATCTGCGATCGGAGATAGGTCTCCTTATCGAATGGTGCTTCGGGTGCGGTGAGTAAAACCTCCACCTGTGCTTTGTCGTAATCTACAAACAGCACCTTGCCGCTGTTTTCTGTTGTGGGGCTGAACCGTTTAAGGGCAGGCACGGCAGCGAGCTTTTCGGGCGTTTTGTGGTATTTGGCAAGTAACTTTTCGATATCGCCAATAGTACCCTGACCATAGAAAAAGAAGCGGTGCTGAATGCCTTTGAGTGCTTTGATTTTGTCGACCAAAGCCGAAGGATTGGTGCTTTTAAGCGCATCGGCCGAAATGATATTGGTGACAGATGACTGCGGGCCGTATTTTCCATAACTCCATACCGCTGCACGAATGGCATTGGGGTTTAGCTTGGCATTATCGCGCTCTTTAAGAATCGACTCAACTAATTTGCTGTAAGCGGTGCTATCGGCCTCGACGTTGTCGAGCAAGTTTTCGAGCAACTGTAACGCCGGTTCGAGGTTCTCCTGCAAGCCCGAAAGGGCAATATTCGACACATCGGCATCGGACGATACATTGAACGACACACCCAGTTTATAAAATGCCTTCTTCACCTCATCGGCACTCATTTTGTCGGTTCCCAACAGATTAAGATAACGTAACGCCACCGGCAGTACCACATCGTTATCCTTACCCATATCGTAAATCAGGTTCAGATTAAACAATTCGTTGGTAACATTTGGCACAAAACTTACCGGAATGGCACCATTAACAGTACCGGTCACGATTTCTTTGTTATAATCCACAAACACCGGTTTTATTTCGGGCGATTTTTCGGCGATAAACGCTTTGAGGAAATCGGACTGATCGGCACGATTGATTTCAATAGGCGTAAGTGCCGGTTTTTCGACCTTGACGATATCTTTGGCTTCGCCGGTGCGTTTGTACACCACCACATAGTTATCGGCATACTTTTCTTTGGCGAATTGAATAAGGTCGGTCTTAGAAATTTTATCGAGCTGATTAAAGAATGCGAGGTGTTTGGCATAATCCTGATCGAGAATATACGCATCGAGCAAATCGTACACCCGCATATTCGATTCTGTTTGTTTAATGTGCTGAACCCGCATATCGTTAACGACGGCTTTGAGCAACCATTCGTCGAAATTACCGCTTTTAATCTTTTCAATTTCGCTCAAAATCAGATCTTTCACCTCTTCGAGCTTTTGACCTTCACGCGGACGGCCCAGCATTACGTGAAAACCATAAGGTTTGGTAAACACGGTAAAACTTTGTGCCCCAAGCACCTTTTGTTGCTGATTAAGATCGATATCGAACAGGCCGGCTGTACTATTTGACAAAAGATAATCGATTAACGTTACGTATGGCTTATCGAAACTACTATCGCCGCCAAAGCGGTAGCCAATATACAGGCTTTCGGCATCGGGGCCGTACACATCGCGCACCACCGGTGCGGTAATGGGGGCCTCTGTTACCTGTTTAATTTCGGGCAATGGCTTGGAAGCCAACTGTCCGAATGTACTGTCGATGGCCTTGATTGTGGCCTCGCAGTCGATATCGCCACTCAGAATAATGGCCATGTTGTTGGGCACATACCAGGTGTCGAAAAACTTCATAATATTTACCTGCGAGGGGTTTTTAAGATGTTCGGGCAAGCCGATCACATCGCGACCCAGCGGGTGGTGCGGAAACAAGCCTTCCATTAGTGCCTGAAACTGCCGGTCGCCATCGCGGTCCTGCCCCATATTAAACTCTTCGTATACGGTTTCGAGCTCGGTATGAAACAAGCGCAACACCGGCATGGTAAACCGTTCCTTTTCCATGGCCAGCCACTTGTTAATTTCGTTAGATGGCACATCATTCACATAGGTAGTGGTTTCCCAGCTCGTAAAGGCATTGGTCTCCTTAGCACCTATGGCACCAACCATTTTATCGTATTCGTTGGGAATGGCGTATTTTGCGGCTTCGTGCGAAACCTTATCAATCATGGCATAAATTTTCTTTTTCTGAACCGGGTCGTTGGTGGCTTTGTGCATTTCGAACAACACCGAAATACTGTCGAGTAATACTTTTTCGGCCGGCCAGTTGGCGGTACCGAACTTAGATGTACCCTTAAACATCAGGTGTTCGAAATAGTGCGCCAAACCGGTTGTTTCTTCCGGATCGTTGAGCGAACCGGCCTTAACCGAAATGAGCGACATGACCCTTGGGGCATCCTTATTTACTGAAAGATAGACTTTCAAACCGTTTTTCAGTGTGTAAATTCGCGTCTGCATGGGGTCGTTCGTCACCTGATTGTAGGTGTAACCCGCTGCATCGGTAAACGAAGATGTTTGATACTGCTTAACCCCGGTTTTACAAGCGGCCAGGGTTGCTAATATCAGAAAACCAGATAGTTTTTTTACTGAACTCATTGTGTCGTTGTTTTTATATAAATAATTGCGTTGCACTTGCCATACCGTGAACAAAGAGACTACAAAAGCCCGGTTATGCATGCTTTCGGTTCAACCAAAACCAATTTGCGAAACATAATGTTCAAGTACTGCTAACGTTTATGGTGGTCAGTTAGTTACAATAACCCATGCAACAGGCATTGTTGTGCACCGAAAAACATAAATACAGAAGATGACTAAAAAAAAACAATTTATTTTTATGTGTCTTTTTTTAACATTTATAATGTTGTGACAACCAATTTATTATAGTGTCCTTTAAACACTAAATAAATTGTATTTACTTAAATTTCAATGAATACAATCATTTTCGTGCTTGCAACTTCAAAATAAATAAGTAAATTGCAGTATAGTAGATTCAACGATTTATTAGGCATTATGTTAATCACAATTTATTTCTATCATTATGTTAAGACCTTTTATTCTCACATGTCTTATGCTGATTTCGTTTATATCGGCAAAAGCACAGACAGGAGATAGCGCGTATGTTAATACGTTGATTATCTCAGAAGCGCGGATTGTACCGCAAACAGATTGGGGCTACATTGAACTGACCAATGTTGGCACCGACACGCTTGATTTGAGCAAGTTTTTGCTGGCCTCGAAACCCACAGTAACATGGACCGATTATACCGGTGCAGCGACCCAAACAGAAGTGCTTAGGCTTACCGGAAAATTAGCACCGGGCAAAAGCTGGACCGTAGTGGGTGCCCAGGAGATGCTTGCCACCGACCCCCGCACGGGTGCCAAAATATGGCCATTGGGACGTGCCAATGTATATTATCAGCAAAAGGCCAGTTTTTTAACTTATCACCAGTTTCAGTTGATTAACGACCCGAGAAAAGAGGGTTGTCGCAATCACGACGATTACAGCATTGCCGTTTGGTACTTGAACGAAAAACTGCAACGCACACTCATGGTGGATGCCCTGTGGTATTAGCCTTTGGGCGAAGCCTCGGGCAGAGATACGCATGAAAAATACAAAATCGCAGGGGTTAAAATGATCAATACCCCACTGTGGGATTACATTTGGGTGCGTAAATCGAAGGTAAAGCATGGAAACATCACCAATCCGTACATACCGGTAGAACAAGACTGGCTAAACTCGGCAGGAACAGACCTTACCGACTCCGAATGGTTTCCGCTACCAACGCAAAAGCTTGTAAATCAAGTATACACACTGCCATTTACCTCTTTTGGACAACATGGTAATCAGCAAAATCTCGAAGTAACCTCTTCGATTGCAACCATAGACCATACGGCCAAAACCATTACCATGCCATACGGCGTACGTCGCGATTCGGTGTTCAGAATATTTAATTTTGGGCCGAACCATGCGTGGGATTTAAAATGGGGTAAAGATTCGTCGCAATATTATGTTCAAACCAACGACTCCATCTTTTTTACCTCTGTGGCGATGCCTACAAGAGCTTCGGTTACAAAGTTGTGGTTCAACCGGCAGAAACCAAATTTAATTTAGTACGGCCGCTACTTACCATTAACAACGACAAATCGTGGAGTGCAAAATATACCCGTAGCGACGGCTATGCCCCAATGGATACAATTGGTAATATTCCATTTTCGTTGCCTATTGACACATTTTTGCGTTATCTTGTTATCGACAACCAGTGCACCTACAAATTTAAATGGGTAGACAACACCGAACGACCCGAACTGAAATATGGCGACATTATTGAAATTTCGGCCCCAACAGGCGATAAAAAAGAGTATAAAATTTGTGTAAACGAGTATGCACCGGGCACCGAAAGCCTTTTGAAAGCCATTATATTCCCGGGAACTCAACTCTTCACAAATCACAATTTTGAGCCAACAGACTCGCTAAGTCCTTTCGACGAAAACCGCAAGTTTTATTCGCTCAAACTGCCCGAAGGCACCCAAACCATGCCCGGCATGATAGCAGTGCCCAAAGACAATAAAGCCAAGGTTTTAGTTAAACGCGCCACGAACCTCTATGGCTCCGAACAAGACCGTACGGCCACGATAACGGTAACCGCCGACGACGATAGCATAAAGTCGGTCTACACCATTTTATTTGAGGTTGACCGCGAAACACCACCGGTAGTTGGTGAGCCGTTTTATACAGATTACAGTAACGCATGGGGCAACCGCACTCGCAACTGTCTTCAGATCTTTAACCCAAAAGACGAACGCATCAGTCTCGAGGATTATGTATTTGTAAAAATACCGAAAAATTTTACCTCATTAGCCGCATTTGGTGCCAACTGGCTGAACGACGACCAGTTTGTACGTAATAACGAAAACATTCTTCGTCCCGGTTATATTGTAAAACCAAGCGTTACACTTGGCAACAAGCCGGTATTTACGTCAGACCTGGCTCAAACCACAACCACGCTCGAACCACGGTCTACCTACTCTATTATCGAGGTTCAATCCTACCCGCTTGTTAATGGCAATAAAAACGCCGACGGCAGTTGGAATCTTAACAACATTGCACTTAAAGACAAAGTCGATTTCCCGCTTTGCCAAATTAACACATATGCCTCAACGGCGGGTTATGTAGAGTACCGCACCTACAAAGGGCTTGCAGTAGATCCATATGGTTTTGGAAAATCGCCGTTTTCCAATTGCGCTTTCGACTATACCGGTGCGACCAATATGATATTGAAAATTAAAAGCGACTCGGTAAAAGATGGTCTTATTTCGGTAGCCGAAGACTTTTTGGACAATAAGCTCGACTATTATGAAATAGTGGATATCGTAAACGGCCTAAGCACCCAGAGTGTGGAATACGTGTTGTACGACAACAATAAGGTGCTGAAGATGAAACAAACACCCGAAAAGGTATATGGTATCATCCGTAAGTCGAGTGTTTATACCGGCAATCCGGTGGAACGTATGTCGTTTGGTTTTGGAGATACCACCACAACCATAGTACCGAGCGAATGGGAATGGTATGGTTTTGACCAAAATGGTTCATGGCTCAAAAACGACGAGCCACTTTCGACCCGGACCTATGGCAAGGCGCAGTTCGAGAACCATATTATGAACACGGCAGCCCATATTCCGTATATTTTTTCAAATGAGTATATTGCCTCTACGGGACTTTCAACCAGCGAGACACTGGTAGGAGTATTACCAAACACCACGGTGGCTTCATTCTTCTCAAAAATCATTAAGCCCGATGCAAAAATGAAGATAGAATTAAAATCGGCCGGTGATGTAATTAAGACCGATGGCGAAATAGTGGCCGAAGGCGACAAACTCGTTTCGACTGCTGCAAATGGTAAAACATCGGTAACTTACATTGTAAAAATTGGCGCGTTGAGCGACGATATGATGCTGGCATCGACCAAATACACCGTTTCGGCCGATAAGCCGGCCCAAACCGGTTTGGTGGCAAACGTACCATTTGGCATTACGGTTACCGCATTTTTAGCCGATTTACAAAAGCCTGCATCGGCCAAAGTATCCCTATTGGATGGCATGGGACAGGTTATTCCGGCCAAACGCACCAATAGCGACACGATGCTGATTAAAACCAACACGCTGATTGATGTAGTGTTACCACAAGGTGCGCAAATTGAGGTTATCGCACAAAACGGCACATCGAAATGCCTGTATAACGTCTCATTTGCAAAACCCGCAACACCATACATTCTATCAGACGTTTACGTGGTGAACCAATCGCTTAAAATGATTAATTACATCGGTTCTACCACCGTTTCGGTATTCCTCCACAACATCAAGGCGGCTCCGGGATGTAGCGTAAAAGTTGTAAACAAAATGAACCAGCCACGCACAACGGGTATTGTACAATTCGATGACAAATTGATTGTTACAGCCGAAGATGGTAACACCACCGCAGTATACGATATGCAGTTTACCTATTTCGATGCAGTTGCGAAAACCGGGGCAAAAAAATTGGTTCAGGCCATGCCAAACCCAACAGATGGCATGTTCCGGTTAAGCGGCCTCGACCATGCAAATCGTATTACAGTATTAGGCATTAACGGCCAAACCATTCTAACCAGAGTAGTTACAGGTCAAAGTGCCGACATTAACCTCAGCAAACAATCTGCCGGTGTATATCTCGTAAAAATCACCAACAATAACGGTTCAACCGAAAATTTAAAAGTGATAAAACAATAGTATTTATTGTGAACCATTAAAGAGAAGGGCTGCCATTGGGTGGCCCTTTTTTATTTAATAGTTCGAACAACTTTTGTATGATATTGCTTTTAAGAACATGGCATAGGCAGAATATTGAATCATCTGTTGATAATCTATGAAAGTTCGTTAAACTTTTATCATCCATTGATTTTACGAACATTACACAATAGTGCGAATATTTGAAAATATCTGTATATGACCCTCTAAATCTTATCGAACATCGAACATCGAACATCTATTGTATTTAAATGAGCGAAAAAAATTGGCAGTTTATTTCAAAAACAATGCATCAAACCACTATTTTTGCTAAAAACAACCGGCATATGCAAACAACATCAAAAACAGTACTTTGTATTAAACACGCAGATTTTGAAGGCCCCGGATATTTTGAAACGATATTTAAAACCCTTGGATACCATTTTGTAACCATTAATGCATTCGATACCAATGCTTTTAGTAATCCGCCAAATGCCGCAGTACTCCTAATAATGGGTGGCCCCATGAGTGTAAACGATACCGAAAAGCTGCCATGGCTGAACCACGAAACAGCATTTGTTACACGGGCAATACATTCCGGCACAAAAGTCATCGGCGTATGCCTTGGTGCACAGCTTATAGCCAAATGTACGGGCGGCGAAGTCTTTCGGGGCCCAGCAAAGGAAATTGGTTGGTGGCCGATCACATTTACAGCACACTCTGTTTTGGCCGAACCGCATACCGAACTGATGGCTTATCACTGGCATGGCGAAACGTTTTCACTCCCCGAAAATGCCATCCTCGAAGCGTCGACACCCGAAGTACCCCATCAGATATTCAGAATAGGACCAAACGTTCTGGCACTCCAGTGTCACCTCGAAACAACCTTCGACAGCATTACGGGGTTCGTTACCCATTGCGGCAACGAATTAGTTCCGGCACCCAAAATTCAATCGGCCGACACCATGTATCGGTTAGCACCCAAATACCTCGCCGCGATGCATACTGCTTTGGAAAAAATGGTCGTTGCCTTTGTAAAAACAACGATGCACCGATGACCCGATTTAATAACAGCCACCATACCGGCCACATAACATTGCTATGGGTATTGGCATACTGAAAGCAGAACAGGCAACAAGTGTAAATAACGATTCGATTCCTGCACCCACTTTGTACACCGCTATGTATGTTTAAAAAACAACTTTTGCAGACCTCTTTAAAAAACGACCGGCAATAAAAAAAGGAGGCAACCTGCGCTACCTCCTTTCTGATTTTAACTTATATAACTATCAATGATGAAACATGGTTATTTGATGGTCATTTTAAGTGTAGAATCCATTCCTCCAGCCATTTTGAGGCGCAGGAAATAGATGCCGGCCGCATTGCCGGACATATTTACACTTTGAGATTCGCCGGTAACATTGATTACTTTCAGTACTTTGCCGGTTACATCGCAAATATCAATTGTCGAAACACCTTTAAGATTACTGATGCGGAAAACACCATTCGACGGATTCGGGAATGCCGACACAATACTTCCACTGGTTGTTTTTACCACTGCATCGCGCAACTCAACCGGTTCAGCCATAAAATTAAGATGGTAGCTTACTGTTTCAGTACCATTGCTCACGGTAACCACATCGTCGTAAGCCAATGGCCCGAAGGTGCGTTCCTGTGCCATTTTATTTAACACCTTAATGAAACACCCCGGCGAGGCTTTCAAATTGCGTACAAACGACTCCACTGTAAGATCGGTGATAAAGTCGATGGTTTTGGCCGATTGGCTTACAGTATACACATCGGACAAGATTTGTGGTGCCGAGGCTGCAAATGCCAGGGTATAAAGGCGTGTACTACCGTTTTGTGCAACCACTTCGATCGTGTATGCCGGAGAAGCAAGCACTTCGGTTTTGGTTCTGCCTTGAACCGTTATGGTGTCTTTGCTGTACTTCGCAAGCGGAATAACCATATTCCGGCCATCGGTTACATCGAGTGTTGCCAACTCGGGCTTCACCAGATTATCGATAATGTTAATGAGGGTTGAACCAAATGGGATACCCGCAATAGTCCCTTTGTCCGAACCATTGTTGGTAACGGTATATTTGGTTGAGGTTACTGTATTTTGAGCATCGAGTACACCAACGTTTATTTTATAGGACACACTGCTTCTGCCATCGGCCGAAGTAGAAAGTAGTTTGTCGCCGGCAACAAGCACTGCATTATCGTCCTTAGCCTGCCCTAAAGCATCGGTAAATACCAGTTTCATGTTGGGATCGAGCATCGTAACATTCGATTTGAATGCAGAAACGGTGGTATTGGCTGTTACACCATAGATATTTTGCACCCCATCAAGACCTTTTTCGATAAGGTAAACAGCCGAAGTGATGTACGGCACATTGACGTAAGTAATCATGGTATGATTTTCGAACCGGGGCCGACCAACTGCGCGGGTTCCGGGCTGATCGATGGCTGTGAGCGAATTGGCCACATTACCATAGTTAACCCACTCTGCCGGTTTTTCGACAATTTTAGAAATTTTATCGCCAAAACCAAATGAGGCCCGGTCTACAGGATTTCCGGTGTAAACGTTTGGTTTACGATAAATACCCCTAAGACTACCCCCTGAAATACCTGTCCAGTCGATAATCGTATCGCGACCATCGCGCTTGTCGTATAAAGTCCAGGCAATTTTGAGCGAACCAAAGCCATTCACCACGTCGATAGCCTTGTAATTAATGGTGTCGATCGTGTTCATTGGCTTAATACCATCTTTTACCGAGTCGTTCAAAATTTTCATCCATACGTATGCCGTGCCGTTACCCGGGTTTGGGAACATTATGGTATTCTTATTTTCCTTAGGCAAACAATCTTTGGTATAATCCAGTAACGGGCCATAAGTAGCCTTGTCGGCATCGGACGATTGATCCCATGGCCAACCCATACCCGATGCCGCAGAATACACTTCACGTGCACCAATCACCGGATTTTTTTGTTTTACATCGAGTTTGAATACGGGCAAGCCGTTGCCATCTTTCGAAACCACAAAGCCCGGACGAAGCACGTTTTTGTTGGTATCGGTAACGAGGCTGTTCTCGAAAGTAAGCTTGTCGCCTTTGTCGACCATAAACAAAACGTAATCGCTAAAATCTACCGGCTCGTCCGAAGGGTTAAATATCTGAAGATTCATATGATTTTGACGGGCCCAGTTTTGTGCGATATCTACAATAAAAGGTTCGGACTTAAGACCCGGCGTTTCTTGTTTAATATTAAACACCACTTGATATTGCGCGACGTGGGTGGGGTCTTCGGCCTTAACCTCGATGGTAGAGGTCCGTTCGGCTTCGGTTCCAAAAAGGTTTGTAGCCCGTGTAACATAAACACCGGCCTTGCTATTGTTTGCAATTGGAATAACAGGAGGAGCCAGCACCGACGACTCGGGCAAATCGATAAAATATTTAAAAACCAATGGTTTAAATGATTGCAACGTATCGGTTAAATCAAAAGTGGCATTCAAAAAATTGAGAGTGGGGAATATAATGCCGCTTAACAGAGAGTCTCTGCTTGGATAGTATGGGTTTACTGCAATATTATACACTTTTTTGGTTACATTATCTGCAGCCGTTACCTCAAGTTTGTCGCCGCTTTTAAGGTCGGGGGTTACCACATTATTGGCATACAACAGCTTATACGTTGTATTTGGTTCGAACACGAGATATTTAATCAGCGTGTCGACCCGCTGAGCAAACGCTACATTTGAAATAGAGTCGGGCGAATAGCCTGAACTGACATCAAACTTACGAATATAATTACCGGTACTATTTTTGTAAACCAGCGGTTTAACAGCGGCATAATTAGATGCAGGGGTTTGAACCGTTATGGCAAAAGTTTCGATATTAAGTGTATTATTAAGCAGGAAGAAACGGATTGAGTCGCCGTTTGCGATAACATAGTTGCCCGAATCGTTGCCTGTAACATATTCCCATGCCAGATTATCGCCGGGTACAAAAGCGCGGAATGCCGAATCGCGACGTATGCCATAAGGTACCGAAATGGTTTTATTGGCCATATTGAAAACAAATTTACCGGGATTTTTAATCGGCAAAGTTGTAACCGGTTTGTGTACACCATAAGTAGTATAAGGCACCGAACCCAAATTAACCTGTGTGCGAGGCAGAGGTAACCATTCGCTGTCGGTAAGGTCCGTACCACGCGACAAATCCCAATCGGTACTCCCTCTTTTCACCGTCCATTTACGCACCCATATTCTCGAGTACATTGGCGTGGTACCTTCGGCAATACCCGATATAGATTTTGCAGCATCGGCCGTTGTTGTACCGATCGATCCGAATTGGTCGTTCAATACACTGTCGACAAAACTGGTCAATGGATTCATCCTTCTTTTAAACAACAGTAAGCGTTCGCCGCCCACGCCAAAACTGGCGATTCGTGCACCGGTAGAATCTACCTGCTGGTATTTACGGTACGAAAGCTGGTTGGACATGGGAATAAAAGCCGGATTGACAAATCCCTGCGGATTGGTAACGTTTCCCAGAGGATCGGTTTGCACATTTTCGGCAATCTGAAGGATAGTCCACGATTGCCCGGGTGCAAGAATTCCTTTGGGGCTCACCTTGTTTTGCCCGTTGAGCTTGGCAACAGCCTGATGTGAGGTTTGAATAAAGTAGTGACTCAGGTCGATGCTGTGTGAACTCATGTTGGTAAGTTCGGCATATCCCCATGACGAAGGATTGTTCGGACCGAACATACATTCGCTGATAATGAGGCTATCGGATGGCAAGGTATCTAAAGGGGTAGTGTACTGTGCGTGCATCGTAAAAACCGATGCAGCCAGTAACGACAGTAGTAAAAAAGGTTTTCGCATAATAATTAGTTTTTTAAATCACTACAAATGAAACCCTTTTCGATTGCTTGCACTGATACTTTTGTACGTTTAAGTGTAAACATTGTTTGATATGCCATACAGCGAAAAAAATATCATTAAAATGCACAGCAGATTGTTAGATTGTTAGATTTTCGATTTTCGACAAAATTTAACAAGTTCATTTACAACAATTTATAGCGACTCTAATTTTATTGTAATATTCTTAAATTCAACGAATTATAAAAGTTTAACAACACTTTGAAAACACTAAAGGACGATAAAAAATAGATGCTTAAAACCCACAATTTTAAGGACTGATGAAACCATTACCATTAAATTCAGATGCCATTTGTCAACACCAACCATCCAACAGAAACAAAAAATCGGAATAAAAGAAGGTTGATACCATTTTAGGCCCAAAAAATTTAGCTTGTATGCACTATACCACTCAAATGATGCAGATTCGAAAAAATGAAAGGAGTAATTCAATAATGAAATTAAGCCCGGACACACAAACTTTGCAATGGTTCATACTACTTTTCAAAACCAATTGGCCTTTTTCTATCCAAAATTCACCATTTTTAGTTAAATTAGCGACGAATTGGCAACAACAAACGAATGGCACGCTATTTGAAATAATTGCCGCAAATAAAAACAAAAGTAAAATGAACAAGACAGTTAAAACACTTCTCATTGCAGGAGGTATTTTATTAGGCATCTATTTATTCCTTATTCAGCCGGTAATCGGTTCATACAACGGCCTTGTACAAAAGGACGAAAAAGTAAAAGCACAGTGGGCGCAGGTCGAAAACGTGTATCAACGCCGTTCGGATCTTATCCCCAACTTGGTGAATACCGTAAAAGGTTATGCCAATTTCGAAAAGGAAACCCTGACGCAAGTCATTGAAGCCCGTTCGAAAGCCACACAAACAACCATTGACCCCACCAAAATGACACCCGAAACACTCAAACAGTTTCAGAGCAATCAGGATGGGTTATCGTCGGCACTCGGTCGTTTGATGGTGGTGGTTGAAAAATACCCCGAACTAAAGGCAAACCAGAACTTTTTGGAATTGCAATCGCAGCTCGAAGGTACCGAGAACCGCATCACAACCGAACGTCGTTTATTTAACGAGTCGGCCAACGATTACAACACCTACCGCCGTAACTTTCCGCGCAACATCATAGCCGGTTGGTTTGGTTTTGCCGAAAAACCATACTTTACAGCACAAGCGGGGGCCGATACAGCACCAAAAGTAGAATTTTAAGCACCACACGCATGTACCGCAGCAAATGGTTCAACCAAAACTACGGTACATGCGTACACTTTTTTTCATAAACCACCACCTGAAAGAAAATACCACCCACCGGGTTCATTAAAAAACAGATAGATGAAAGCGACAACACCGGCCAATATATTTACGGCCGACGAAAAGAAAAAGATTGTACACGCCATTGAGATGGCCGAAAAAGACACCTCGGGCGAAATACGGCTGCACATCGAAAGCTTTTGCCCCAAAGATGTACTCGACCATGCGACATGGATTTTCACTAAATTAGAGATGCACAAAACAGCACAACGCAACGGTGTGCTGTTTTATGTAGCCATCCACGATCGTAAATTCGCGATATTGGGCGATGCCGGCATTAACGCTTTAGTTCCGGCCGACTTTTGGGAAAAAATAAAATCGACCGTGGTGGCCGAATTTGCCCAAGGGCACTATTGCGAAGGGCTGTGCACCGGCATTGGCATGGCCGGCGAGCAACTCAAAGCCTTTTTCCCGTATCAAAAAGATGACATTAACGAGCTGAGCGACGAAATATCGTTTGGTAAATAGTAATAATTTTGGTTGAACCCCATACCGGGGATTTGGCCACCAACATTAAAGGTTCAATAATCATGAAACCATTTACAAAAATATTTGCACTGATAGCCATACTTTCCATTACCTGGTCATCGGTTCATGCCCAAAAAATACCACAACGACCCAATCCGCCGCAATTAGTAAACGATTTAGCCGGATTTTTGGCACCCGCCGAAGAACGTGCGCTGGAAGAAAAGGTTGATGCCTTTAACAACCGCACCGGTGTGCAAATTGCCGTGGTAGTGCTCGACAATCTCGACGGTCTCACCTCCGACGATATGGCCACACGCATCCTCCGCGACTGGGGCGTGGGACAAAAAGACAAAAACAATGGCATTGTGGTGTTACTAAAGCCCAAAACCCCCGATTCGCGCGGACAGGTTTTTATTGCCACCGGCTATGGTGTAGAGGAATTTGTAACCGATGCCGTGGGTAAACGCATTGTTGAACTCGAAATGATACCAAAGTTTAAAAACAACGACCTTTATGGCGGGCTCGATGCCGCAGTAAACACGCTGATGTCGTTACTCGATGGCAAATTTACGGCCGACCAATATATGAAACGCAAGCCCAAATCGAACGGGTTCGGCGCACTCTTCTTTGTTGTGATTTTTATGGCACTCATCATTGGCATGTTTCGCAAAAACCGATTCGAACAGCACAGCAGTGCAGGCAGCAGCATGCCGTTTTGGTTGCTCATGAGTATGCTTGGCAGCGGTGGCGGTGGACGCAGCGGTGGTTTCGGCGACTTTTCGGGCGGCAGCGGCGGTGGTGGTTTCGGCGGTTTTGGTGGCGGCCTTGGCGGCGGTGGCGGTGCCGGCGGAAGCTGGTAAATGCCCGAAAGTCATACTAATTCGCACAACAACACGTTATTAAAGGCATTAAAACAGAATTACATATGCAGCATAAAAACCGAATACGCTTAGTTACAATACTATGGTTGAACCTCATGCTCGCCATGGGGCAGAATCAGGTTACTGTCGATCCGCTATCGAAAGGCCGTTTGCTCTACGAACAAAAATATTACATTGCAGCCAATGAGTTTTTTGCCCGATATTTGCTGAACCAAAGCCACACCGAAGGATATTTTTACGACGAGGCCAAAGGATATTCGGCCCTTTGTGCAGCACAACTTGGCACCGCCAATGCCGAAGAGCTCCTTTCGGAATATATTGCATCGCGCCCCGGAGGGTTTGTTGGGAACCTTTCGCAATACGAGCTCGGCACCATTTACTACACGCAGTCAAAACATCGACAGGCCCAAAAAGCTTTTAACGAAGTAGCACCCGACATGCTGCCCGACGACATACAACCGACCTACTATTTCGAACAAGGCTATACGCAAATGATGTTGAAAGATACCGCGTCGGCCATAAAATCGTTTAACCAATCGCTGCAACACAACAGCGAGGTGTACGAGGCGGCCATTTTTTACCGTTCGCATATCCAATACAACAACAAGCAATATCCGCAGGCGGCCGAAGGATTCAAAATGGTTGAAACCCATCCCGATTTCAAAGCCGAAGCATGCTTTTACTTAGCCAATATCATGTGGGTATCGGGCGAAACCGAGGCCGCACTCGATTATGCCAATAAAGGATATGCCGGGGCGAATGCCGCACGCAAACCCGAATTTGCCCGCATTATTGGCGAAGCTTCGCTTAAAAACCGCAACTATACCGACGCAAAAAAATACCTTGGCGAATATGCCAAATCGGACAAAAAAGCCCTCAGGGATAATATTTACCAATTGGGGCTGGCCTGCTATGCCCTTTCGGACTATGAAGAGGCTATTAAAAACTTTGGTCGCGTAGCTACGGCCGACGATGCTCTTTCGCAAAATGCATCGAACTACATGGGTGCCGCCTACCTTAAACTTGGCGACAAAAAAAATGCACTGATGGCTTTCGATGCAGCCGGCAGATCGGCCTTCGACAAAACCATACAGGAAGAGGCCCTGTTCAATTACGCCAAACTCACCGTAGAGCTTGCCTACAGCCCGTTTGCCGAAACCATTACGGCCTTGCAGCGCTTTTTGGATAAATACCCCGAATCGAAATACCGCGATGAGGTGTATGACATGTTGTCGTATGCCCTCGAAAATACCAGCAATTACGCCAAAGCATTGGAAACATTGGCAAAAATAGGCAACAAAACCCCCGAAATTGCCAAAGCAAAGCAACGCGTGGCCTATTACCGTGGCATCGAACTGTACAATGATAAGAAATATACCGACGCGGCCAACACCTTCACCCTATCGATAACCGAGGCCGTGCCGGGCAACGACCTGAAGGCCAGAGCCTACTACTGGCGAGGCGAAAGCTATTACCAACAGACACAATACGAAAAAGCCATTGCCGACTACAACCGTTTTCTGGCGATTCCCGGTATGGTCCAAACCCGCGAATATGCCATGACACACTACAACATGGCCTATGCCTGGTTCAAACAAAAAAATTATGCCGGCGCACTCAGTTGGTTTCGACGATATGTGGAACAGCCACACAACAAAAGCGAAGAAAAGTTTGTAGTAGACGGACAAAACCGTATTGGCGACTGCTATTTTATACAACGCGATTACACCCAGGCCGTGCGATACTATAACATGGCCGCTATTACCGGCACTGCAGGTGCCGACTATGCCCTTTATCAAAAGGCCATTTGTCAGGGATTGCTCAAACAATACAAAGAAAAGATCGGTTCGCTCGACCAGCTCATTCGTTCGTTTCAGCGCAGCAGTTTTATCGACGAAGCCTGGTACGAAAAAGGGCGCGCTTATGTCATGATCGAAAACCATGCAAAAGCCATCGAATCGTTTAAAGTACTGATAGACAAATATAAAAATACCCCAACTTACCGCAAAGCCATGTCGGATTTGGCATTGGTTTATTACAATACCGGCGAAACAGGTCTGGCACAGGAGTCTTTTAAAGCCATTCTGAACCAGTTCCCCGGTACCGAAGAGGCCCATTCGGCCTACAATGC
>QKHT01000204.1 GCA_003249935.1 Bacteroidota bacterium | reverse complement strand
GTGAATAAAATTCTCGAAAAAGTTTTCTTGTCCGAAAACGTGGTGAAACTCGAAATCGAGGCACCGGCGATAGCAAAGGCCCGTCGACCCGGTCATTTTATTATGCTGCGTGTGGATGAAAATGGCGAACGGATACCGTTAACAATTGCCGGAAGCAACGAAAAACTGGGCTCAATTACACTTGTTGTACAACGTGTGGGTGTATCATCGGCCAAATTATTGGCATTGGAAGAAGGTGATTGCATTCTGGACCTTGTTGGCCCATTGGGTAAGGCGACACATATCGAAAAGGTGGGTACCATACTGGCTGTAGGCGGTGGTGTGGGTATTGCGCCTTTGTTGCCCATTGTACAAGGATATAAGGCTGCCGGAAATCGTGTAATATCTGTACTTGCTGCAAGAAACAAGGATTTGTTGATCCTTGAAGACGAGATTCGTGCCGCTTCGGACGAGGTGATCATAATGACCGACGATGGTTCAGCCGGAACCAAAGGCCTTGTAACGGCTGGTATGGATATGGTTTTGCAGCGCGAAAAAATAGACGAAGCCATTGTAATTGGTCCTGCGGTGATGATGAAATTTGCGGCATTGGTGACGCAAAAGTACGGTGTGCCAACCATGGCCAGCTTGAATTCGATTATGGTGGATGGCACCGGCATGTGTGGTGCCTGCCGTGTTTCGGTACATGGAAAAACCAAATTTGTGTGCGTGGATGGTCCCGAATTTGATGCCAAAGGTGTCGATTTCGACGAATTGCTGATGCGTTTGGGTGCATTTAAAGCGGATGAGAAAAACGCCTTTGATAGTTTTATTTCGTAACAATTATGAGCAACAATAATATAATTACAGAAGGACGCGATGCGGCCTGGCGCGCTGAATTGCGTAAGTCGATGGGTGCAAAAGCCCGTGGCGAAGGGGCACGCGTACATATGCCCGAACTCGATCCGGCGTATCGTGCCCGTTGTCAGGAAGAGGTGAACTCGGGATTAACAGCCGAAATGGCCGTTGCCGAAGCAAGCCGTTGCCTCGATTGTGCCAATCCAACCTGTGTAAGCGGATGTCCTGTAAATATCGATATTCCCGGATTTGTGAAAAATGTAGAACGGGGTAATTTTCAGCAAGCTGCGGCTGTATTGAAAGAGACTAACCTTTTGGCTGCCGTTTGTGGCCGTGTTTGTCCTCAGGAAAAACAGTGCGAATCGAAATGTATCTATACTCAAAAACTCAATAAACCGGCTGTGGCGATTGGTTATCTCGAACGTTTTGTGGCCGATACCGACCGCGAATCGGGCACGAGTGTAGCACCGCCGGTGGCAATATCGAATGGTATTAAAGTGGCATCCATTGGTTCGGGGCCTGCCGGTTTGGCTTTTGCTGCCGACATGGCGCGATATGGTTATGATGTTACCGTATTCGAAGCGTTGCACGAGATTGGCGGTGTACTTAAATATGGTATACCCGAATTCAGGTTGCCCAATAGTGTGGTGGAGTTCGAAATAAACAACCTTCGCAAAATGGGTGTGAAATTCGAACCCAACGTGATTATTGGTAAAACGTATGGCCTCGATGATTTACGTGCACTTGGCTACCGCGGATTTTTTGCGGGAAGCGGTGCCGGTTTGCCTCGTTTTATGAATATTGCCGGCGAAAACCTTGTAGGCGTTATGTCGTCCAACGAATACCTTACCCGGGTGAACCTGATGGGTGCCTCACGCGAAGGGATGGATACACCGGTGTTTAAAGGCAAAAAAGTAGCCGTAATTGGTGGTGGAAATACCGCGATGGATTCGGTGAGAACCGCTCTGAGATTGGGAGCCAATGCCGCATATATTGTTTACCGGCGATCGGAAGAGGAGATGCCCGCCCGTGTGGAAGAGGTAAAACATGCTATGGAAGAGGGTGTTACGTTTATGACGTTGCATAACCCGATTGAATATATTGGCGACGAAGCCGGCCGTGTAAAACAGATGGTGTTGCAACAAATGGCTTTAGGTGAACCCGATGCCTCGGGACGAAGAAGTCCCGTGGAGATAGAAGGTGCCATAATTACCGTGGATGTGGATGTGGTGATTGTGGCCATTGGTGTATCGCCAAACCCTATTTTTACGGGTGCTGTGGCCGGATTGAAACTCTCGCGCTGGCAAACCATCGAAGTCAATGAAAAAATGCAAAGTTCCATTCCGGATATATTTGCAGGCGGCGACATTGTACGCGGTGGTGCAACGGTAATATTAGCCATGGGCGATGGCCGTAAGGCAGCTGCCGGCATGCACGATTATTTAAGTTAAGCAGCTGCTTTATATAAATTTAATGCCGGATTCGTCCGGCATTTTTTTTGTTCCGTTTTTTAGAACTATGTGTAAACTATATCAACAGCTACTTGCATATTGACACAATGTTCAGAACTAAGTAAATGAAAATAGTTCAGACTGGATTTTTTGGCTAATTTTACGACTGAAATTTTGATGGAAGCAGTATGAATAAATATAAAACAATTGACCTTTTTGCCGGGATTGGTGGCATCAGATTGGGATTTGAAGCATATGGGTGCGAAACTGTATTTGCATCAGAGTGGGATAAAGCAGCCCAAGATATGTACGAAGCTAATTTTGGCGTTCGCCCCTTTGGCGATATTAATGATATTGCACCGGAAGATATTCCCGACCATGATATCTTACTTGCAGGTTTTCCTTGCCAACCTTTTAGTATTGCAGGGAAAGGACTAGGATTCGCAGATACAAGAGGAACTTTGTTTTTTAATATTGAAGCGATCTTAGACGTTAAGAAACCCCAAGCATTTTTACTTGAAAATGTGAAAAGACTTACTACCCATGATAACGGACAAACATTTGCGGTGATTTTAGAAAAATTAAAGAATTTAGGATATACAGTATACCATAAAGTTTTTAATTCATTGGATTTTGGTTTACCACAAAAAAGAGAAAGAATATATATTGTGGGTTTTAGAGAATCGATTCATTTTAGGTTTCCACAACCTCCGGGATATTATAAGCCATTGAAAGAAATATTACAGCCTGATATTGAAGTTCCTAAAAATTATTATATTTCAACCGAATTAAGAGAAAAAAGATTTAGTTCGGTAAAAGGCGTACCGCCTTTTCCTTCAATTTGGCACGAAAACATTGGTGGTAATATCTCTGCATTACCTTATTCATGTGCTCTTAGAGCAGGTGGAAGTTACAACTATCTTGTTGTGAATGGAGAGAGGCGGCTGACTGATAGAGAAATGCTTAGATTACAAGGATTTCCTGATAGTTTCAAGATTAATATTCCCTACTCACAGTCTCGAAAAGTTGCTGGAAATTCAGTGTCTGTTCCTGTAATTCAAGCAATTGCAGGTGAAATGATGAATTCTTTGCAAAACAAAAAGGATGTAGTAAAAGAACCTGTTCAATTAACATTATTTGAGCCTCAAAATGAATACACAAGAAGCAAAGCAATCGTTAGATAAAGTAATCGACAAAGCAAGAGTTCATCTCTACAAACCTATTCAAGTCGCTGAAATATTATATCGAGACCGTGTTGAAAAAGACATTAATCTAAATGATTTATCAACATATCGCACTATTTCTAAAAAATGGAGAGATATTATTAGTTTGAAATTTTTAGGTCGGACATCAACGTCTTCTGCTCGTTATCAGGATGATATATTTAATGAGAATGCTATCCCTCCATCGGTTTTAGTCGCATTAGGTAAGGAAAATCGAAGCAAAAATGGAATTGTTGAAGCATATATTTACAATAAATTTGAACAACGTTTGTCTCAAATGTCAACTGGGGTTGATTATTGTTCAAAACATGACAAATCAACCTTTAAATTAGACGAGTTTCTTTCGTTATTTTGGAATGAACCAGGTCTAAGACGAAGTATTGACAAAATATATGAAATTGTTGTTTATTCTTTGTTTTCTGCATTAGTAGAAGCTTTAGAAGTATCAGTTGAAGTTAGTTTAAATCCTGCTAAAGTTGATATTCTTAAAGAATTTGAAGACTTTGCAAAAAGAGTAATTCAACTTTCAACAAAACAAACAAGTTTAAGATTAAAAGCAAGAATTAATCGAGTTGGTGTTACAAACGCCGCAGATAGAGGGCTTGATATGTGGGCAAATTTTGGCCTTGCAATTCAAATAAAACATCTTTCTCTTACAGAAGAACTTGCAGAAAATATCGTTTCGTCCGTTTCGGCAGACAGAATCGTGATAGTTTGTAAAGATACTGAGCAAAAAGTAATCGTTTCTTTATTAACTCAAATGGGGTGGAAATCAAAAATACAAAGCATTGTTACTGAAACTGATTTACTAAATTGGTATGAAAAAGCGCTTAGGGGTACATATGCTAAAACCATTGGAGATAAAGTTTTAAAGAAACTAATGGATGAAATAATTGTCGAATTTCCAGCAACGGATAATGCTGAATTTCTAAAATTCATAAAAAAACGTGGCTACAATAAATTGAAAGATAAAAATTGGACTGTAACAAATTGATAATCAGTAAATAGTTGCACACTAAATATGAATAATACATTTAGAAGTCATTGGTTTGTCTTGCTTTTTTTTGAATTTTCCACTGATTTTTAAATGGATAGATGCCCGATGAGATATACTAAACGATTCGTAAATGTATCTGTTATGATCCTGCGGCGTTGCCAATCGTTATTTTTTGCAGTAAGCGCAATCGCCTTGTTGCACCACATGCGGCAAGCCGGTTCAATCCAAAACACCAAACCTGTGCTGTTATT
>QKHT01000095.1 GCA_003249935.1 Bacteroidota bacterium | reverse complement strand
AAGAGATGCAAAAGTCGCCCGATAGAATGTTTACAGCATTAACATAAGCAGCTTTCCTAAAAGTTTTATTTTCCATCTACTTCAAAATAATAATGAAGGAATTTTTCTTATACTAAAAGACATTGTTGGCCGGTTTACTTTAAACTTTAATCATTCCGCTACTCTTTAGTTAAATTATTATAGCGACGAAGCCAGCAAATTGCGTGATAAGAAAAGTCAACCGCCAACTGCCAACCGCTCTTGGCTCTTCGTAGCTATCAATTTGAATTCAACTGATTACTGCTCACTGCCAACTGCTCTTAGCAACGCAATTGGTAAATTTCGTAATGCGAGAAGCCAACCAATGGAATCATAGACCGCAGGAGTTCCCGAAAATCTGGTTATTGGATTTTATTAAGTACGGAATAAGTACGGAATAATAAAAACCCTATTGCTCTGGGGTTAAGTTTTGATGATTAAAAAGTCTTAAAACTTTTCGTACTAATCAATAAAAGGTAATATCATATATTGCAAAACAAAACATTTAACAAACAAATCACTTATGAAAGGAATCATCTTAGCAGGCGGTTCGGGTACACGGTTGTATGTGATAACCAAACAGTGGGCAGTGGTTAGTGAACAGTGAGCAGTGTGTAGTTGTTAATTAAAAGTGGGTAAAAATCAGGAAATAAAAGAGCTTAGAAATGCAAATAGACAGTATATTACAGCAAGGCGAAGGCATATCGGTTGAATATAAGCGATGCAGTCGCCAACTGCCCGAAAGTTTTTTTGAAACGGTATGTGCATTTCTGAATAGAGACGGCGGCACTATACTGCTTGGCGTTACCGACGATAAGATAATTGAAGGTGTACCAACCGATAATATTGAAGCTATCTGCAAAAGTATTGCAAATTTAAGTAATAATCCGCAAAAATTGCTTCCAACTTTTTTGCTTAGTCCGGAAGTGGTTGATTACAAGGGTGTAAAGTTAATTCGGATTTATGTTCCTGCATCATCGGCAGTGCACCGCTGTGTATTAAGATATTACGATAGAAGTGTAGATGGAGATTATGAGTTGAGAACCGATGAACAAAAAAGCACTCTACGCCCGAAAAAGTAATTTGTTTACGGAAAATACGATTTATCCGTTTTTGTTCGAAAAAGATTTTGATCCCGGCATAGTAGAGCGCGTTCGTCAAATGATACGAAACAATCGCTCAAATCATCCGTGGAACGAGTTAAGTAATGAAGATTTTTATCGTATTTCGGGATTGTATCGTACCGATTTAGCCACTGGTCTGCAAGGTTTTACACTTTCGGCCTTGTTGTTGTTCGGTAGACCCGAAGTGATTCAAAGTGCAGTGCCGCACTATAAAGTGGATGCGTTATTGCGTATAAAGGATTTAGATAGATATGACGATAGAGAAAATATACGTTGTAATTTAGTTGATGCCTACGATAAGTTAATGCAATTTGTCGAAAAACACTTGCCGGATAAGTTCTATCTCGAAGGTGATTTGCGTATTTCGCTGCGCGATAAAATTTTCAGAGAAGTTATTGCCAATATTCTTATTCACCGGGAATATACGAATGCTTTTCCAACACTTTTTTGTATTTACAAGGGCTATGTAGAAGCAAAAAATGCCAATAAGCCTCGTTTGCATGGAATGTTAACACCACAAAATCTGTTGCCTTTTCCAAAAAATCCATGTATTGCTCAGATTTTTACACAAATGGGGCGTTCGGAGGAATTGGGCACAGGAATTCGCAATGTATTTAAATACTCCAAGGCCTATTCGGGTAGCGATAAGGTTAGTTTTTCGGAAGAAGATGTATTTGTAACACGTGTACCCTTAGGTGATTTAGATGATTATGACGGAATAGATGGCACAGTAAATGACAAGTTAAATGACAAGTTAAATGACAAGTTAAATGACAAGTTAAATAAAACTCAAAATAAAATTTGTAGTACCATTATGAACAATTCAGGTATAAATGCAATTGAATTGAGTATTAAACTTAACGTACCACTAAATACTATTAATAAGAATATTGGCGTATTAGTTAAATTAAAGCTAATTGAGCGAAGAGGCAGTCGAAAAACAGGAGGTTACTATCTGAAGGTTGAATAAAAAAAAAAGGACTTAAATATAGAGTTTGCTTCGAAAAAGAAAAGTGATTGATGCGCCAGCCAATCTTTTTCACAATCTATTCAATCAGGTTCAATCCCCGGTTCTACCATAATTTCGCCGCAATGCGGCTTCTCCGTGTCCTCCGTGCCTCCGTGGTTAAAAAA
>QKHT01000201.1 GCA_003249935.1 Bacteroidota bacterium | reverse complement strand
CGCAATAGGATGAAAATCGTTCAAACTGAAGAAAATTAATCTTACCTTTGATGCTCAAAATATGCCAAAGAACATTGATGATGAACTCTTTTCGAGGCTTATTAAGCTTTGAAAAAGAATCATTTTGTAACACATTGAATATAAAACACTTAACGTTTTTAATAGCCCTGAAGATCATTCTTTTTAAATTACGGAATAATCTATTAAGATACTGATTTTCAGGGCTTTATCCAAATTTTTAGTAATTTATTTTGTTGATTTTCAGTCAATTAATTGTTTTTTTCACCGAACTATTGATTAGAAAAAATAAACAATATTGCCACTATTAAAATTTACATGAAAGCACTAATTTTTAAAATAGACCGACTCAATACCCATAACGGTCCGGGTTTCCGAACTGTTATCTATTTTAAAGGCTGCCCTTTGCATTGTACCTGGTGCCATAATCCCGAAGGCATCAGTCCAAAGAAGGAAGTGTGGTTTAATGCCTCCAAATGTATTGGCTGCGGAACTTGCGTTGAAATGTGTCCGGTAAATGCAATAGAATTGTCAGAGAATGGAATTACAATCGACCGAAATACTTGCATCGGATGTCAGCTTTGCACAGTGGTTTGCCCATCCGAAGCTATTGAGAAGATTGGAGAAGAACAGTCGGTCGACGAATTGATGCGAATTATTCTTCAGGATAAATACCTGTTCGAATCGTCGGGCGGCGGAGTAACTGTTACGGGCGGCGAACCCGGAAACCATCCCGATTTTGTTTCCGAATTATTTAAACGATGTAAAGAAGAGGGAATTCATACCGCGTTTGATACTTCAGGAATGGTATCGGAATCGGCATTGGAGAAAATTATACCGTTTACCGATCTTGTTTTTCTCGACATTAAAACACTTGATCCTGAACAATCACTTAAATACACGGGGTTGCCTATTCAAAAATTAATGGGTACTATTGAATGGCTGAACAGTTTTCGGACAAGCCATTCTTCTTTTCCTGAAATTGAAATTCGCACACCGCTTATTCCCGGAATAACCGACGATAACGAAAACCTCTTTGCCATAGGTCAGTTTATTGAGCATTCGCTAAAACAGGTTAAAAACTGGGAACTTTGCATGTTTAACGATTTGTGCGAAGACAAATACCTGCGAATGGGAATAAAATGGGCGTTAAATGACAAGACGCAAAATTCAGTTGATTATTCTCGTGTTTTGGCTATTCAGAATGAATTTCCGGCATTGGGAATAGCCGTCACGGGTTATATCTCACACTAAACGCAAATTCTGCAAAGCTAAGAACCATGCGTGAGGGATTGAAGCGGTAGCCCACAGGCGAGCTTGCGAGCCGAGGACTACAAGCGAAAAGCCCGACCTGAGCCGGAGGCGAAGGGCACGCCCTTGCAATTATTATCGCTAGGATGGAACTAAATTTGGGGTTTTGTTTTTTTATTTAGAACCGTTTTATATATTTGCTATGTTAATAACAGAGAGAATTTTAACATTACAATTTCGCAAATATGTTTTGCACCAATATTAATCGCATTTTTTTATCCTTATTTTTATTTTCAACCTGCTTATTACAAGCACAATACAATAATTTTAAGGAGCCGGACAATTTGTATACTATTGGTATTTCGGGTGGAGCAAATGCCATTTTTGGCGATTTTCCGCCTTCGGATAATGTATCGAGTGCTTATGGCATACTTTTTCAGGTGAACCCATTGCCGTGGTTTAATATAAAAACGAGCTTACTTAAAGGCAATTTTACCGGCACCGAATTTGCCGGAGCACTTGTGAGAAGAACCATGAATTCGGATTTTTACGAATTTGGAGTTACGGCTAATCTAAATATTATGAGCATAATAACCACGAGTTCAAAGCGATTGATTGAACCTTATTTTTCTTTTGGTGCAGCGTACATGCAATACAATGAAATGGTTTTATGGGGCGATGGGGCACCGTGGTTTGGCATTCCCGGAACGCCCGACAACACCTGTATTCCGGCTCATGGCAAAGGCAATGCGATGGCACTGAAAGCTGGTATGGGCGTGGATTTGAATTTGAGCCGAAAATTTACCCTGTTTGGCGAAGTCAATGGAAACAGCGCGTTTTCGGATGGACTGGATGGACACGAAACGTATCCCTATGATTTGGCAAATAACATATTTTACAACAAGGTCAGCGGCAAATTTGAACCCATCAATGCTACGTCGGCACCCGGAGCATCGGGCGGTAATGATTTTTATTATATTCTTCAAGTGGGTATTAAGTACCATTTTACAAAAAAAAGCAAAAATACGCCGCGCAACATGCAACCACGAAAAGCTATACGCGACAATTACGACTGTAACAACTCGCATGGCGTACGCAGAAAATATGATCCAAGAGACTGGAAAAATAGAAAATAGGGTTGGTATATTGTGAATTAAGTACTATATTTGCCGCCCAATTGGGCAATCTCTGTCGGGAATTATAAGTGGCCTGTTACATTGCTCTTAATTTTTAAATAGTATTACAATGGATTTAATTAAAATTGCGGAGCAAGCATTTGCGATCGAAAAAAACTATCCGGAGTTTAAAAGCGGTGATACCATCACTGTTGCTTACAAAATTGTTGAAGGCAACAAGGAACGTATTCAGATGTTCCGTGGTGTTGTAATCAGAATCAAAGGTCAGGGCACAAAAAAAACCTTTACCGTTCGTAAAATTTCTGACAACATCGGTGTTGAGCGTATTTTCCCTTTCGAGTCTCCATTTATCGACAGTATTACTGTAAACAAACATGGTGTTGTTCGCAGAGCAAAACTGTACTATTTGCGTGCACTCAGAGGTAAAAAAGCACGTATCAAAGAAAAAAGAATGTGATTTCGCTTTACGCGAATATAAAAAGGTCATCGGTTACGGTGACCTTTTTTATTTTAAAAGTAAATATTCGGAAAACATTTCGTATTGTTTTTGGTTTTATGTATTAACCAGATGAACAATAATATACAGTAGTAATGAGCCATACCAAATTGACAAACAAAAGATTTTCTGCCATTTGTTTTTTTTTATCAACAATATGGATAGCAACAGCCCAAACGACACTAAAGGGTAAAATTTCTGATTATACTACCAACAGGCCAATTCCGTTTACCACCGTAAAGTTATGGGAAGCAGCAATTGGTGCCGTTGCAGATGAAAAAGGCAATTATGTAATCGATGGGCTGAAACCCGGAATCATCAGACTCGAAGTCTCTTTTGTGGGCTACGAACGAAAAGTGACCGAAGAGATAAACCTCAGACCGGGCATTAACTACTTTAACATTCAGTTACAACAGACCTCACAAACGCTCTCGGAGGTAAAAGTTCAGGCCAACACCTTTAGGAAACCGGAGGAAACGCCTCTTTCATTTCGCAGAATAGGCATTAGCGAAATTGAGCGCAGCCCGGGTGGAAATCGGGATATTAGCCGTGTAATCCAAGCGTTTCCGGGCGTTGGAAGTACCGTTTCTTTTCGAAACGACTTGATTGTAAGAGGTGGTGGACCATCAGAAAATTCGTTTTACGTAGATGGCATCGAAATTCCGAATCTGAACCATTTTGCCACACAGGGTGCATCGGGCGGACCGGTTGGGATTATTAATGCCGACCTGATACGCGAAGCCGAATTTACATCGGGCTCGTTCCCTGTAAACAGAGGCGATGGACTAAGTGCTTTGCTCGATCTTAAACTGATTGATGGCAACCAGGAAGAACGGAAGTACAAAGCAACGCTTGGTGCTTCCGAAGTATCTCTGTCGACAGACGGACCCATCGGAAAAAAAACCACATACCTTGCAAGTGCACGCCGATCGTACCTCCAACTACTTTTCGGTGCGATTGGATTGCCGTTTTTACCAACTTTTAACGACGTAACCATTAAAACAAAAACGCGAATCGACGAAAAAAACGAATTAACCGTTATTGGTATTGGTGCATTCGATGTGCTTACTCTAAACAAGGATGCAGGCGACACACCCGACAAAAAGTATATTTTGGGCTACCTACCCTACAACGACCAGTGGAACTACACTGTGGGTGCAGTATATAAACACTATGTAAAAAACGGGTTTCAAACACTGGCATTGAGTCGAAACCATTTGAACAATAAAATATACAAATACTTAAATAATGACGAATCGAGTAAGGCTAACCTGAATTACGATTTGGTGAGTGACGAAGTAGAAACCAAAATACGCTACGAACACGCCATGCGGCTCAACCGATACAAATTTGTATATGGTGCAGGTATGGAACAAAGCACCTTTAATAATAGCGTATACCAACAACTTTTTGTAAATAATCAAAAACTGATTATCGACAACACCTCTTCCCTCGGTTTTTTCAGATATCACTCATTTGCACAATTCTCGGGTCAAAGTAATAATGCAAGGCTGAACCTTTCACTTGGCATCCGGGTCGACGGAAATACCTATTCTGCGGATATGTCCAATCCACTCAACCAAATCTCACCACGGCTCAGTGGTTCCTACCAAATTTCAGACCGTTGGGCATTCAATTTTGGTTCAGGAATTTACTTCCAGTTGCCCGCATACACCACTTTGGGATATCGCGACGAAAACAAAACGCTTATTAATAAAGCAAATCACATTTCCTACATTCAGTCACAGCAACTTTCCGCAGGGCTCGAATTCAACCCGGTGAACCATGCCAAATTCACCATCGAAGGTTTTTATAAAAATTATGCTAACTATCCGCTTTCGCTGCGCGATTCGGTATCGATGGCATCCAAAGGAGGCGATTATGGCGTTTTTGGCGATGAACCGGTTGCATCCTCATCCAAAGGTCGTGCTTTGGGGCTCGAAATGCTGGCTCGCTGGACCGGACATAAAGGACTTAATTTTATTGCTTCCTACACTTATGTTCGCAGTGAATTCGACAATGGAAACGGCATCTACCTACCTTCGGCATGGGACAACCGACACTTGTTTACACTTACAGGCAGCCAAACATTGCCAAAAAACTGGCTTATTGGTTTGCGTTGGCGATTTGTAGGCGGAGCACCATACACACCCTACAACGAAGAACTGTCGTCGAACATCGAAGCTTATGACTTAAAAGGGCAAGCCTATCTCGATTATTCCAAATTTAATTCACTCAGACTAAAAAATTTCCACCAACTTGATGTACGCGTCGATAAATATTACTATTTTTCGGGCTGGATGTTAGGCATGTATCTCGATCTTCAAAATGCATACAACTTTAAATACCAAGGTCAACCATTTCTTGCAAAAAAATTGGATTCCAATGGTTCACCGGTTTTAAAAGATGCAACACATTATGAGCTCGAACAGCTAAAAAATGAGAGTGGTACCTTGCTTCCATCCATTGGATTAATGATAGAATTTTAAGGACTTAAAATAAATAATGGTAAAAGGATATTTGTGCAAACTTACGGCAACCCCATGCAGACCAGTGGATTATGAATGGATTTCGGGCAATGTACATGTAAAGTTCAATTCGCTCATTGGTAAAAGAATATCAATTAAAGCTACCGGAAACATCAGATGCGTTGCATGCGAAGCAGCACTTTCAAAGACGTATGGCGAAGGTTTTTGCTGGAATTGTTTTAGTGCATTGCCTCAAAATGAAGCTTGCGTATTAAGACCGGAACTTTGTAAAGCACATTTAGGTATAGCCCGCGATATGGTATGGGCCGAAGCCAACCATATTCAGCCACATATTGTATATCTTTCTTATACCAATACAATAAAAGTTGGCGTAACCCGCGAAACACAAATACCAATCCGGTGGCTCGATCAGGGTGCCATCTGTGCAATTCCGGTATTGCGCGTTCCTAACCGTTATATCGCCGGGGTTTGCGAAGTTTTTCTAAAACAATTTTATGCAGACAAAACCGATTTTAGAAAAATGCTCCTTGAGAAATTTCCAACAGATGTAAATCTGATAAACGAAAAGCACAATTTACTTACATTATTGCCCTCAGAATTACAGCAATACTATATCGATGAGGATTTGTTAAACACATTTCTGTATCAGGTAAAATATTATCCATACATTACTAAGGTAATTAATTTACCGGGCGACGAAATGGTTGAAGGCGTATTGTCCGGAATTAAAGGGCAATATCTTTTATTCGAACATGGTGCCGCTATGAATATGCGATCGCAAACCGGCGTCGAAATTGAATTATATTATTAACAATGAATAACAAAAGCCGTTGGAAACTGGCTCAGTACTTCGAAATCCGATGGTGGAAATCGTATGCAAAAAGTCAGAATCCACAATATCTTAAAGATAAAAAACGCTACTGGCAATCGGTATTAGATAAGATTGAACCCCCAATCAAAACAACCGACATCTCTGCAATAGATGTTGGTTGCGGCCCTGCAGGAATGTACATTATGCTCGAAAATGCAGATATAACTGCTGTCGACCCCCTACTTCAAAGCTACGAAAACGAACTCTCTTTTTTTAGTCGTAAAATGTATCCATGGGTTAAGTTCAACAATATCAGCTTCGAAGCCTTTAATACAATCAATTCGTTCGATGTTGTTTTCTGTTTGAATGCTCTAAACCATTTCGAAAATCTTGAAGAATCTGTAAAAAAACTTTGCAAACTGACCAATTCCGGAGGAAGGCTCATCGTATCGCTTGATGTTCACAAAAAAACTTGGTTAAAAAAGATTTTTGCATCTGGGCCATTCGATGTATTACATCCACATCAGAAAACGGAACAAGAATATCTTCATTTGTTTTACAATCATCAAATGAAGCTTACATCCCAAAACAAATTAAAAGGTGGTCGCATTTTCGACTATAACTTATACAGTTTTGAAAAAGCTTAAATTTAATCTGCTAAATTTTCAAAAATAAACGCAATATACAATGGCACTTATTTCTTCAATTTCCGGCATTAGAGGCACCATCGGAGGTGCAGCCGGTTCAGGCCTCACTCCCGTAGACATTGTAAAATATGTTTCGGCGTATGCCAAATGGATAAAAACAGCCTCAGGTAAGAAAAATCCACTTGTAGTGGTTGGACGCGACGCGCGACGTTCGGGACCAATGGTCGACGAATTAGTATGTGGCACTCTTATGTCTATGGGCATAAATGTTCTTAACATTGGGTTGGCCACTACACCAACAACCGAAATCGCCGTTACGATAGAAAAAGCCGATGGTGGCATCATACTTACTGCCAGCCATAATCCCGATCAATGGAATGCGCTAAAACTGCTGAACGGAAAGGGAGAGTTTCTGTCGGCTGCCGATGGCGAAGCACTGCTAAAAATTATTAACGATGGCTCGGTAGAATTTGCAAACATCGACGAAATCGGTTCAAGAACCACCAAACCGGGATACGCCCAAATACACATCGACGAAGTTCTTAAATTGCCAATGGTTAATGTTCAAGCCATTAAAAATGCCAATTTCAGGGTTGCAATCGACTGTGTCAACTCGGTTGGCGGCCTTTGTATACCGGAACTTCTGAAAGAACTCGGGGTTGAACAGATTATTAAACTTTATTGCGAACCAAATGGATACTTTCCCCATAATCCTGAACCACTTCCCGAAAATCTAACCGAAATATCTGAAGTTGTAAAATCAAATAAAGCAGATGTTGGGTTTGTGGTTGATCCTGATGTGGATCGATTAGCTATTGTGTGCGAAGATGGAACAATGTTCGGCGAGGAGTATACGCTTGTTGCAGTAGCTGATTATATTCTTACAACCAAACCTGGAAATACCGTTTCGAATTTAAGTTCTTCCCGTGCTCTCCGTGATATAACAAGAAAACATGGGGGAATCTATAATGCTTCGGCAGTGGGCGAAGTAAATGTAGTTGAAAAAATGAAAGCGACCAATGCCGTAATTGGTGGTGAAGGTAATGGAGGCGTAATTTATCCGGATAGTCATTATGGCCGTGATGCCCTCGTGGGCATCGCACTATTCCTTTCCTATCTTGCAGAAAAGAATCAACCGGTATCCGAAATCAGAAAACAATTCTCGCAATATGTCATCTCGAAAAACAAACTCGATATATCAGATACCGCAGCATTTAAAGCGGCACTCACTAAAATTATCGAAAAATACAGTGCAGAAAACGAAATATCGACTATAGATGGTGTAAAAATCGATTTCCCCGAAGGCTGGGTTCATCTCCGGCAATCAAATACCGAACCCATTGTTCGGGTTTATGCCGAAGCCGAAACGACTGAAAAAGCAGATGAATTGGCCATTAGAATAATTAATGACATTAAACGATTAATTTAATTCAAAAAACAAGGCAAAATATTTGTTGGTGTTAATAACAATGTATAATTTTGCGAGTCGAAAATAAAAACGATTAAATAGTTAAAAGTATGATTATTGTACCGGTAAAAGAAGGCGAAAATATCGAAAGGTCTTTAAAAAAGTTCAAACGCAAATTTGAGAAAACAGGTGTAATGCGCGAATTGCGTTCACGTCAGGCGTTTTACAAACCTTCGGTAGTTGGCCGTCAACAAAAGCTGAAAGCAATTTACGTGCAACAGCTCCAACAAGTAGAAGAATAGTTTTTTTTCGGAGAAGTTTTTTTGTATCTTCGCTATACAATAAAACGACAGTCCGGATTGATGACAATAGAAATATTTCAAAAATATTTAAAGTATGAGAAGAACTATTCTTCTCATACTTTATTGTCGTATCAAACAGATTTAGACCAATTTATAGAATTTCTTCAACACAACCGTGGTTTTGAAGAATTTAAGCCAGATAAAGTTTCCCCGACTGACATAAGAAAATGGATAAGTTCACTTATGGAGTCAAAACTTTCCGCAGTTACAGTTAACAGGAAGTTATCGGCTGTAAAGTCGTTCTATCGGTTTCTTTTGCGACACGACTACATTACAACCAATCCGGCCAAATCGCTCTCAGGTCCAAAAAGACACAAATCTTTACCACAATTTGTGCGAGCCGATCAAATGGACAAATTACTCGACACCAATGGTTTTCCGGACAATTTCGAGGGGCATCGGGACAAGATGATTATTGAGATGTTTTACCTTACAGGTATGCGTCTTTCCGAATTAATTGAACTAAAAACCAAAGACATCGACTCTTCGCTGAAAGTGCTTAAAGTCACCGGAAAAAGAAACAAACAACGACAAATTCCTATCAGTGATGAACTCCTCACCAAACTAAATTGTTACTATTCACAAAGAGCTTTGATAATGAATTGTGACACCGAACATGTTTTCATCACGTCTAAAGGAAAAAAAACCTATTCCGAATTGATTTACAAGGTAGTTACAAAATACCTTGGAACAGTAACCACATTAACCAAACGAAGTCCACATATATTACGACATACATTTGCAACATTGATTCTTAATAATGGAGCAGACATAAACTCAGTTAAAACGCTTCTCGGACATGCTAACTTGTCTGCCACTCAGGTTTACACACACAACACATTTAACGAATTAATTAAAGTTTATAAACTTGCTCATCCAAGAGCATAAACCACAGGAGGAAATTTTATGGAAATCCGCATTAATTCAATCCACTTTGACGCTACAGCTCAGCTACAAGATTTTGTAACAAAAAAATTAGCAAAGTTGGATCAATACAACGAAGGTATATTAAAAGCTGAAGTATTTTTAAAGGTTATAAAACCAGAAACAAATAACAACAAACATGTTGAAATAAAGATTACTGTTCCGAAAGAAGAAATGTTTGCAGAAAAAGTGGCCGACAGTTTCGAGGAAGCTGTAGACCTGGCCGTAGAAGCATTACGGCGTCAGGTAAAAAAACACAAAGAAAAAGTTAAAGGAAATTAGTGCGTCAAAAGGTGGCAAAATGAGATAGTTGTGTATCGGGAAGCGTTTTTTTAATGAAATTTATTATGAAAAAATTGCCAAAATATTTTTGTAAATAGAAATAAAAGTCTACATTTGCACACCGTTTGAGACAGGGTATATAACGGGAATGTAACAGCGGTTCATTCTAAAGTCTTGAACTTGAAATTATGGGAACAACAGGTAAGAGAAAAGGACAACAATTTTTCTCAAACAAAAATATCATCGGGGAAATTCCAGAGTGGCCAAATGGGGCAGACTGTAAATCTGTTAGCTGACGCTTTCGGAGGTTCGAATCCTTCTTTCCCCACTAACAATACGGCATACAATCGATAACCGTATTTAAGATATTTTGCGGGAGTAGCTCAGTCGATAGAGCATCAGCCTTCCAAGCTGAGGGTCGCGGGTTTGAGCCCCGTCTCCCGCTCAAAGTGGCCCAAAATTGGGTTGCATTTAAAATCCTGATTGGATTTTGCCGATGTAGCTCAGGGGTAGAGCGTTTCCTTGGTAAGGAAGAGGTCATGGGTTCAATTCCCATCATTGGCTCGTAGTATAGAAACTATTTTTTTTGAATTTATAACAATTTTTTATTTGAGTTATGGCTAAAGCACACTTTGACAGGTCGAAGCCTCACGTAAATATTGGTACAATTGGTCACGTAGACCATGGTAAGACCACCCTTACTGCTGCCATTACTAAAGTGCTGGCAAAGAAAGGGTTCTGTGAGATAAAAGAATTTGATCAAATTGATAATGCTCCCGAAGAAAAAGAAAGGGGTATTACAATCAACACTGCTCACGTTGAGTATTCAACTGACAACCGTCACTATGCACACGTAGACTGTCCCGGACACGCTGACTATGTTAAGAACATGGTAACAGGTGCAGCCCAAATGGACGGCGCAATTATCGTTGTAGCAGGAACAGACGGTCCAATGCCACAAACGCGCGAACACATTCTACTTGCTCGTCAGGTAAACGTGCCACGTCTTGTAGTATTTATCAATAAAGTAGATGCAGTAGATGATCCGGAACTCCTTGAACTTGTTGAAATGGAAGTTCGTGACCTTCTCTCATTTTACAACTTTGACGGCGATAATACTCCTGTTATTCTTGGTTCAGCACTGGGTGGCTTGAACGGAGAACCAGAATGGGAAGCTAAGATAATGGAATTAATGGATGCAGTAGATAGCTGGATTCCAATTCCACCCCGCGATGTTGAAAAACCATTCCTTATGCCGGTTGAAGATGTATTCTCGATTACAGGTCGTGGTACAGTAGCAACAGGTCGTATCGAAACGGGTATTGTTAGAACCAGCGAAGAGGTTCAAATCATTGGTTTAGGTATCGAAAAGAAATCGGTATGTACTGGTGTTGAAATGTTCCGCAAAATACTTGACGAAGGTCAGGCTGGTGACAACGTAGGTCTTCTCCTTCGTGGTGTAGACAAAAACGACATCAAACGTGGTATGGTTATTTGTAAACCAGGCACAATTAAACCACATCAGAAATTTAAAGCTGAGGTTTATATCCTGAAAAAAGAAGAAGGTGGTCGTCATACCCCATTCCACAACAAATATCGTCCACAATTTTACCTCCGCACAATGGACATCACTGGTGAAATTTCACTTCCAGAAGGAACTGAAATGGTTATGCCGGGTGATAACCTAACAATTACTGTGGAATTGATCTACCCGGTAGCTTGCAACGTAGGTTTACGTTTTGCAATTCGCGAAGGTGGTCGTACAGTAGGTGCAGGTCAGATTACCGAGATTCTCGACTAATCTAGTATTAAGAGAAATAAAATAAGTAGTCCCGGAAGGAATACTTCCGGGACTTTTACACGGGCTTAGCTCAGTTGGTAGAGCACTGGTCTCCAAAACCAGGTGTCGGGAGTTCGAGTCTCTCAGCCCGTGCAAATTCTATTTAAAACGTATGAAGTTTATAGAAACGCTCAAAACATCGTACGATGAGCTTGTTAACAAGGTTACCTGGCCCACGTGGTCGGAGTTAATGAATAGTGCAATGGTTGTTTTAACTGCTTCCCTTCTGATTGCACTTGTTGTCTTTGGTATGGACTTTATTTTCGAGTGGCTGATGAAGCTTATCTACAAGATGGTATATTAATTTGTGTTGGTAATGGGCGAAAAGCTGGAAAAAAAATGGTACGTTTTACGTGCCATTGGAGGAAAAGAGAAAAAGGTAAAAGAATCTATTGAGCACGCCATACAGCATGAAGAGCTCAAAGATTACGTTTTTCAAGTACTTATACCAACCGAAAAGGTATATCAGATACGTAATGGTAAAAAAGTCAGCAAAGAGCGTGCTTATCTCCCGGGATATGTATTGATTGAGGCCATTCTTGTAGGAGAAGTGCCTCACTTGTTGCGCAATATGACTAATGTAATCGGCTTCCTTGGGGACGGTGGCAATGAGCCTACTCCGCTACGATTATCAGAAGTTAAGCGTATTTTGGGAAAGGTCGACGAACTTTCAGATTCGGAAGAAGAGATGTCAATCCCTTATTTCGTTGGCGAAAGTGTGAAAGTGAATGCCGGTCCGTTCAATGGATTTACAGGCACAATTGAAGAGGTTCACGAAGAGAAACGTAAACTCAAAGTGATGGTCAAAATTTTTGGTCGAAAAACACCTCTTGAATTGGGTTTTATGGACGTTGAAAAGGAATAACTGAGGCAAAACATTTATTTTATTAAATTTATTAAGTGAACAGTACACATGGCTAAAGAAGTTGCTGCATTAATTAAACTGCAAATAAAAGGCGGTGCTGCAAATCCGTCACCCCCGGTAGGCCCGGCATTGGGTTCTAAGGGTGTGAATATTATGGAATTCTGCAAGCAATTCAATGCCAGAACACAGGATAAGCCAGGTAAAATTTTACCTGTATTAATTACTGTATTTTCTGACAAATCGTTCGATTTTGTTATTAAAACACCTCCTGCTGCGATACAGCTTATGGAAACTGCCAAATTAAAAGGTGGTTCTGCTGAGCCAAACCGCAAAAAAGTAGCATCGGTAACCTGGGAACAGGTTAGAGCTATTGCAGAGGACAAAATGGAAGATTTGAATTGCTTCACAATCGAGGCAGCCATGAGCATGGTTGCCGGTACTGCAAGGAGTATGGGTATAACCGTAACGGGTGAGATGCCCGGTAATAATTAATTTAAGAACGCAATTAATATGGGAAAACTAACAAAAAACCAGAAAATAGCGGTCGCAAAAGTTGATGCGGGTAAAGCCTATTCACTCGACGAAGCTGCACAGCTTGTAAAAGATATTACAACTGTGAAATTTGATGCTTCTGTTGATATCGACATACGCTTAGGTGTAGATCCAAGAAAAGCTAACCAGATGGTACGTGGTGTTGTATCGTTACCTCACGGTACCGGCAAAGACGTTCGCGTATTGGTACTCTGTACGCCTGATAAGGAAGAAGAGGCTAAAGCATCTGGTGCTGATCATGTTGGTCTTGATGAGTATATTGATAAGATTAAAGCCGGTTGGACAGATGTGGATGTAATTATTACAATGCCACAGGTTATGGCTAAAATCGGTGCTCTTGGACGTATTTTAGGTCCCCGTGGACTCATGCCGAATCCAAAATCGGGTACGGTAACGATGGAAATCGGGAAAGCCGTTAAAGAAGTAAAACAAGGTAAAATTGACTTTAAAGTAGACCGTTACGGTATTGTACACACATCAATTGGAAAAGTTTCTTTTTCACCTGATAAGCTTGTGGATAATGCCAAGGAATTCATTGACACGATAATGAAGTTGAGACCTTCAGCTGCAAAGGGAACGTACGTAAAAAGTATTTTCTTGTCAAGTACAATGAGTCCGGGTGTAAAAGTCGATAGCAAATTGGTAATTCATTAATCGACATAACTCATGAAGAAAGAAGATAAAGGTACAATTATTGGTGAGTTGTCTCAGAAGATTAATGAATACAATCATTTCTATTTGGGTGACATTGCAGATTTAAATGCTGCAACTACATCGGCCCTTAGAAGAGCTTGTTATAAAAGCGACATCGAATTAGTTGTTGTTAAGAACAAACTTCTGCAGAAAGCTCTGGAACAATATGAAGGAAAATTTGATGAAATTTTCCCTTCTTTAAAAGGAAGTACTTCGGTATTTTTCAGTAACACAGGTAACGCTCCGGCTAAACTCTTTAAAGAATTTAGTAAGAAAAACAAAAAACCAATTCTGAAGGCGGCTTACGTTGAAGAATCGATATTTGTTGGAGAAAACCAATTAGAAGCATTACTCGTAGTAAAAAGCAAGGAAGAACTTATTGGCGAAGTTATTGGACTACTCCAATCGCCTGCTAAAAATGTTATTTCAGCACTTCAATCGGGTGGCTCAATCATTCATGGCGTTCTCAAAACTCTCGGTGAACGCGAGAATTAGTAATTATTTTTCGAGAGTAAATTATTTAGTTTAAAATTTTCAAATTATAGTAAAATGGCTGATCTCAAGAAACTTGCTGAAGAGTTAGTAAATCTAACCGTTAAAGAGGTAAACGAGCTTGCAACAATCTTAAAAGATGAATATGGTATCGAACCTGCTGCTGCTGCTGTTGCGGTAGCTGCACCTGCTGCTGCTGGCGAAGTTGCTGCAGTAGAAGAAAAAACATCATTCGATGTGGTTCTTAAAGATGCAGGCGCAAGCAAACTTGCAATTGTTAAGTTGGTGAAAGAACTTACAGGTCTTGGTCTTAAAGAAGCAAAAGCAGTTGTTGATGCAGCACCTGGCTTGATCAAAGAAGGTGTTTCAAAAGACGAAGCAGAAGCACTCAAAGCTCAGCTTGAAGAAGCAGGAGCTGTTGTTGAGCTTAAATAATTTTCCCTACTAATACGGGACATTGGTTTGGAGCCGGATTCGGTTCCAAACCTTTTTCTGTATTTATAAGCGTGGCTTCTATTAAACAGCATAAACACCTGTTAATCAATAGAATGATTTTAAATTAAAGGATATTATTTGAGTCGGTATCCGTTTTCGAGTTGTGAACTCATTAAATAAATATTCAACAAAACTGTTTGTAAATGTCGGAATACAAACAAGCCGAAAGGGTTTCCTTCGCATCCATCAAGTCGCAATTAGATTATCCGGACTTTCTTGAAGTCCAATTGAAATCGTTTTTAGAATTTTTTCAATTAGATTCAACACCGGAAAATCGCAAGAACGAAGGGCTTTATAAAGTTTTTGCTGAAAACTTTCCTATTACAGATACCAGAAACAACTTTGTTCTGGAGTTTTTGGATTATTTTATCGATCCACCTCGATACTCAATCGAAGAGTGTTTGGAACGAGGCTTAACGTATTCAGTTCCTTTAAAGGCAAAACTGAAACTTTATTGCACCGATCCCGAACATGAGGATTTCGATACGGTAATTCAGGATGTATACCTTGGGCCAATACCAAATATGACGCCCAAAGGTACATTTGTTATTAATGGTGCCGAACGGGTTATTGTTTCGCAGCTACACCGTTCACCCGGTGTATTTTTCGGACAAAGCACACATGCCAACGGCACTAAACTTTATTCTGCGAGAATCATTCCCTTTAAAGGATCGTGGATTGAGTTTGCAACCGATATTAATAGTGTGATGTATGCATACATCGACCGTAAAAAGAAGTTACCTGTAACTACTCTTTTGCGTGCTATCGGTTTTGAAAGTGATAAAGACATTCTCGAAATCTTCGAATTAGCTGAAGAGGTAAAAGTTTCCAAATCTGCACTTAAACGTGTTGTTGGTCGTAAACTGGCTGCCAGGGTATTAAAAACCTGGATAGAAGATTTCGTTGACGAAGATACCGGTGAGGTTGTATCGATTGAACGAAACGAGGTAATTCTCGATCGTGAAACAATACTCGACAACGATAACATTGAATACATTGTAGATTCAGGTGTGCAGAATATCCTTTTGCATAAAGAGGATTCTGTACTTTCTGACTATGCCATTATCTACAACACACTGCAAAAGGATCCGTGTAATTCAGAAAAAGAAGCGGTAATGTACATTTACCGTCAGTTACGAAATGCTGAACCAGCTGATGAAGCCGCAGCACGTGAGGTATTTGACAAACTCTTCTTTTCTGATAAACGTTACGATTTAGGTGATGTAGGTCGTTATAGAATCAATACTAAATTGAATCTTGAGGTTGATGCTGAAACTAAAGTATTAACAAAAGAGGATATTATAGCTATTATAAAATATCTTATAGAACTGATCAATTCGAAAACTGATGTTGACGATATTGACCACTTAAGTAACCGCCGTGTACGTACTGTGGGTGAGCAACTTTTCAATCAATTTGGCGTTGGATTAGCTCGTATGGCACGTACCATTCGTGAACGGATGAACGTTCGCGATAATGAGGTGTTTACGCCTATCGATCTGATTAATTCGAAAACAATCAGTTCGGTAATCAACTCGTTCTTCGGAACAAATGCATTGTCTCAATTTATGGATCAAACCAATCCATTGGCCGAAATGACGCACAAGCGACGTATGTCGGCACTGGGACCCGGTGGTCTTTCGCGTGATCGTGCAGGCTTTGAGGTACGTGACGTTCACTATACTCACTATGGCCGTTTGTGTCCGATTGAAACACCTGAAGGTCCAAACATTGGTTTGATTTCTTCGCTATGCGTTTTCGCTAAAGTTAACAATCTTGGTTTTATCGAAACACCATATCGTAAGGTAACTAACGGTGTAGTGGATTTAAGCGTTGAAGGTTCGGTATATCTTAGTGCAGAAGACGAAGAAGGTAAAACAATTGCTCAAGCCAATGCGCCATTGGATGCCGATGGTAAATTTATAAACGCCCGTGCAAAATCACGTCTTGATGGTGATTTCCCATTTACTGAAATTGAGAACGTTACGATGATGGACGTTGCGCCGAATCAAATTGCTTCCATTGCAGCTTCACTCATTCCGTTCCTCGAACATGATGATGCGAACCGTGCATTAATGGGATCGAATATGATGCGTCAGGCCGTACCGCTTATTTCTCCGGAAGCACCAATTGTAGGAACAGGACTTGAAGACAAAATTATTGCCGATTCGCGAACACAAGTTGTGGCGACTGGGGATGGAATTGTAGAACGGGTAGATGCTGAAGAGATTGTAGTAAGATACGACTGGTCTGAGGAAGAAGCATTTGTAAGTTTTGAAGAAAATGTTCGCACTTATAAATTGCCTAAATTCTTAAAAACCAACCAAAGCACGAATATCAATCTTAAACCGATTGTTGCAAAAGGTGAACGGGTTTGGAAAGGACGGATTCTTACCGAAGGATATTCTACACAAAACGGTGAGCTTGCACTTGGAAGAAACCTTATGGTAGCATTCATGCCATGGAAAGGGTATAACTTTGAGGATGCGATCGTAATTTCGGAACGTGTAGTCAGAGAGGACATATTTACCTCATTGCATATTGACGAATATTCGCTTGAGGTTCGTGATACAAAAAGAGGTATTGAAGAACTTACTGCCGATATTCCAAACGTGAGTGAAGAAGCCACAAAGGATTTGGATGAAAACGGATTGATCCGTATCGGTGCGCATGTTAAACCGGGAGATATTCTCATTGGTAAAATTACACCAAAGGGAGAAAGCGATCCTTCTCCTGAAGAAAAGTTGCTACGTGCCATTTTTGGAGACAAAGCCGGCGATGTGAAGGATGCATCTTTAAAAGCACCACCGTCGTTAAAAGGTGTGGTTATCGATAAAAAACTATTCTCGAAAGTGGTAAAGAGCCGCAAAGGTCGTATGGCCGACAAACAGCTTTTACCAAAGATTGATGCTGAATTTGAGCAAAAGGCCGCCGTATTACGGGATCGACATGTCGACAAATTGTTTTATCTTGTAAATGGGAAAACATCGCAAGGGATCAAGGATTATCTTGGAACCGAGCTTGTAGCCAAAGGTGCAAAATTTACTCAAAAAGTGCTTTTTGAGATAGATTATATGAACGTACAGTTAGATAAGTGGACAACAGACAAAAGTAAAAACGATCTGATACGTGCCACGATAATTAACTACCAACGTAAATATAAAGAACTGGATGCAGAAGCCAAACGTAAAAAATATAATCTTACTTTAGGCGACGAACTTCCCGTAGGTATTATCCAGTTGGCCAAGGTATATATTGCTAAAAAGCGTAAGCTTACTGTTGGCGATAAAATGGCGGGTCGACATGGGAATAAGGGTATTGTTTCGCGAATTGTACGTGATGAAGACATGCCTTTCCTCGAAAACGGCAAGCCGGTGGATATTGTATTGAACCCATTGGGTGTACCATCGCGTATGAACCTTGGGCAGATCTATGAGACCGTTCTTGCATGGGCCGGCCGTGAATTGGGCGTAAAATTTGCAACCCCGATTTTCGACGGAGCCAAACTAAAGGATATCGAAGAATATTGCGACAAAGCAGGGATTCCACGCTTGGGCCGTACTCAGCTCTATGATGGTGGAACCGGCGAGCCCTTTGATCAGCCTGCTACGGTAGGTATCATCTACATGCTAAAGTTAGGCCACATGGTAGAAGACAAGATGCATGCCCGTTCAATTGGACCATATTCACTTATTACACAACAACCATTAGGCGGTAAAGCACAGTTTGGTGGTCAGCGTTTTGGTGAAATGGAAGTTTGGGCAATTGAGGCATTTGGTGCAGCGAACATTCTTCAGGAAATTCTCACAATTAAGTCCGATGATGTGCTTGGTCGTGCGAAAGCGTACGAAGCAATTGTAAAAGGTGAACCAATGCCTGAACCCGGCATACCTGAAGCATTGAATGTAATTTTACATGAGCTTCGTGGTCTGGGTCTCAGCATCCATCTCGAGTCTTGATAATTAGTTATTTTTTTGGTTATTATTGACCGGTTAATAAAATAAAAGTAACGGTATGGCATTCCGTAAAGAGAAACAGGTAAAGAACAATTTCACACGTATATCCATTGGTTTGGCTTCTCCCGAAGAGATGCTCGAATTGTCGAGCGGCGAGGTAACAAAGCCTGAAACCATTAACTACCGCACGTACAAACCCGAGCGCGATGGCCTTTTCTGCGAACGAATTTTCGGTCCGGTAAAAGATTATGAGTGTCATTGCGGTAAGTATAAACGTATCCGATACAAAGGTATCGTATGCGATCGCTGCGGGGTAGAGGTAACAGAGAAAAAAGTTCGCCGCGAACGTATGGGGCATATTCAGCTCGTAGTTCCGGTGGCGCACATCTGGTATTTCCGTTCTTTACCAAATAAAATCGGTTATTTGTTGGGTTTACCGACAAAAAAACTTGACGCAATCATCTATTACGAACGATATGTAGTTATTCAGCCCGGTATTAAAGAAGCCGACGGTGTATCTACATTGGATTTTTTAACGGAAGAAGAGTATCTGGATATTCTGGATTCAATTCCACGCGAAAATCATTTATTGGATGATAGCGATCCAAACAAATTCATCGCAAAGATGGGTGCTGAAGCGATGTATGAACTTTTGTCGCGTATTGACTTAGATTCTTTGTCGTACGATTTACGTCACAAAGCATACAGCGAGACCAGTGTACAACGTAAAAATGAGGCACTCAAACGATTGAACGTTGTTGAAGCATTCCGTGCGTCGAAAGGCCGCAACAAACCGGAGTGGATGATTTTAAAAATTGTTCCCGTAATTCCGCCGGAATTACGTCCGCTGGTTCCGTTGGATGGTGGTCGATTTGCGACATCGGATCTCAACGACCTTTATCGTCGTGTAATTATTCGCAACAACCGTTTAAAGCGGTTAATCGAAATTAAAGCACCTGAAGTAATTTTGCGTAACGAAAAACGTATGCTTCAGGAAGCTGTGGATAGCCTATTCGATAACTCAAGAAAGTCGAGCGCAGTTAAAACCGATGCCAACAGACCACTTAAGTCGCTTTCCGACAGCCTTAAGGGAAAACAGGGCCGGTTCCGCCAAAACCTTCTTGGTAAACGTGTAGACTACTCGGCACGTTCGGTAATTGTGGTTGGACCCGAATTAAAAATGCACGAATGTGGTATTCCGAAAGAGATGGCTGCAGAATTATACAAACCATTTGTAATTCGTAAGCTTATTGAACGGGGTATCGTAAAAACAGTAAAATCTGCTAAAAAGATAGTTGACCGTCGCGATCCGGTGATTTGGGATATCCTCGAAAATGTATTAAAAGGTCATCCCGTAATGTTGAACCGTGCACCGACCCTTCACCGTTTGGGTATACAGGCATTCCAGCCAAAACTCATAGAAGGAAAAGCCATTCAGCTTCACCCGTTGGCATGTACGGCTTTCAATGCCGACTTCGACGGTGACCAGATGGCGGTTCACCTCCCGTTGGGCAATGCTGCTATTCTCGAGGCTCAGATGTTGATGCTTGCATCGCACAACATTCTTAACCCTGCAAATGGTGCTCCTATTACCGTTCCTTCGCAAGACATGGTACTTGGGTTGTATTACATTACCAAACCACGTGCAGGAGCTAAAGGCGAAGGATTAATTTTCTACAGCCCCGAAGAGGTTCAGATTGCTTACAATGAAAAGAAAGTTGAATTGCACGCCATAATTAAGGTTCGGACAAAAGACTTTGATAAAGATGGCAATTTAACACTTCAACTGATTGAAACCACGGTTGGTAGAGTAATCTTCAACGAATGTGTACCGGCTGAGGCAGGTTATATCAATCAACTTTTGACAAAAAAATCGTTACGCGATATTATTGGTGATATTTTTAACATCTGTGGTTCGGCCAAAACAGCCGATTTCCTCGACAGCATTAAATCGCTTGGTTACACCATGGCATTCAGGGGTGGCCTTTCGTTTAACCTGCACGATGTAATTATCCCTGATGAAAAAGAGAAACTTGTTCAGGAAGGATATGCTGAAGTAGAAGAGATTCTGAACAACTATAACATGGGTTTCATTACCAATAACGAGCGTTACAACCAGATTATTGATACATGGACGCACATCAACTCGCGATTAACGGCTACCGTTATGAATCAGCTCACCAACGACCGCCAAGGGTTCAACCCGGTTTATATGATGCTCGATTCGGGGGCTCGTGGTTCTAAAGAGCAGATTCGTCAGCTCTCAGGGATGCGTGGTTTGATGGCAAAACCTCAGAAGTCGGGTGCAGAAGGCGGACAGATTATTGAAAACCCGATTCTCTCGAACTTCAAAGAAGGTCTTTCGATTCTTGAGTACTTTATTTCGACCCACGGTGCACGTAAAGGTTTGGCCGATACCGCACTTAAAACAGCGGATGCAGGTTACCTTACCCGTCGTTTGGTTGATGTATCGCAAGATGTAATTGCTGGCGAAGAAGATTGCGGCACATTGCGTGGCGTAACTGTAAGCGCTATTAAAAATAAGGATGAAATTGTTTCATCGCTTTACGATCGTATTCTTGGCCGTGTATCGGTTCACGATGTGCAGCACCCGCAAACCGGCGAGATTGTTGTTAAATCGGGCGAGATTATTGATGAGAAAGCAGCAAAAACCATTGAAGCCTCGCCGATTGAAGCAGTGGAAGTACGTTCGGTACTTACCTGCGAAGCCAGAAAAGGCGTTTGTTGTAAATGTTACGGAAGAAACCTTGCAACCGGCCGGATGGTAGAAAGAGGTGAAGCCATTGGTGTAATTGCGGCTCAGTCTATTGGTGAACCGGGTACACAGCTTACACTTCGTACGTTCCACGTAGGGGGTACAGCAGGAAACATTGCCACAGACAACAGTGTAGTTGCTAAATACGATGGTATTGTAGAATTTGAAGAGGTTCGTACCGTATTGTCATCGGACAAAGATGGGACTGCGGTAGATGTGGTCATTGGTCGTTTGGGCGAAATGCGCATTATCGACAAAAAAACCCGCATTGTTCTTTCCACACATAATATCCCTTACGGAGCAAAGCTTTATGTGAAGAATGGAGCTGAAATTGCAAAGGGAACAACAGTTTGCGAATGGGATCCTTTCAATGCCGTAATCGTTTCAGAAACATCGGGTCGTTTGGTTTTCGAAAGTGTAATTGAATATATTACATTTAAAGAAGAGTCGGATGAGCAAACCGGTATGAGTGAGAAGATTATTATCGAAGCCAAGGATAAAACCAAGATTCCGGTAATGAAAGTTGTAAACGAAAATGGCGAAGTGCTAAAATCGTACAACCTTCCTGTGGGAGCTCACCTTTCGGTAGAAGAAAACCAACAAATTGTAACCGGTCAGATTTTAGTAAAAATACCTCGTGCAGTTGGTAAAGCAGGCGATATTACCGGGGGTCTTCCCCGTGTTACCGAGCTATTTGAAGCCCGTAACCCATCGAATCCGGCCGTAGTAGCTGAAATTGATGGTGAGGTTTCTTTTGGCAAGATTAAACGAGGTAACCGCGAGATTGTAGTTACAACCAAAGCTGGTGAAGTTAAGAAGTACCTTGTTCAGTTATCAAAACAGATTTTGGTACAGGAGAACGATTACATTCGTGCAGGGATGGCACTTTCGGACGGTGCTATTACGCCATCGGATATTCTTAGAATAAAAGGTCCAACAGAAGTACAAGAATACATTGTAAACGAAGTACAGGATGTATACCGTCTTCAGGGTGTAAAAATTAACGACAAGCACTTTGAAGTCATTGTTCGTCAGATGATGCGCAAAGTTTGCATTGAGGATCCGGGCGACACAGTATTCCTTGAGCAACAAGTGATTGACAAGTTTGAGTTTATGGAAGAGAACGACCGTGTTTGGGGCAAAAAAGTAGTTCTGGATGGTGGAGATTCTCAGACATTGAAACCAGGTATGGTGATTACGGCTCGCCGATTACGTGATGAGAACAGCCAGTTAAAACGTCGCGACTTAAAGCTTATTGAAGCGCGTGATGTGATTCCGGCTACTTCGTCGCAGGTATTGCAAGGGATTACTCGTGCAGCACTTCAGACAACTTCGTTCTTCTCGGCAGCATCGTTCCAGGAAACAACAAAAGTTCTGAACGAAGCAGCGATACAAGGAAAAGTAGACTACTTAGAAGGTTTGAAAGAAAACGTTATTTGTGGTCACCTTATTCCGGCAGGTACAGGTCAACGCGAATTTGCCAACATTATCGTTGGATCTCGCGAAGAGATGGACAGAGCCAACCGGCACAACAAGGTTTACGAAGATTCGGAATTTGAATAAAATTCCAAGAAAATACGATAAAGACCGGCGCATTGCCGGTCTTTATCTTTTTAAAGCAGCATCTGTTTAAATAACGGATGCTGCTTTTTGCTATCTTTACACTTTAAAAATTTAACAAACATGGAAAATAAACAAGGACAAATAGATGTTGAGCTATCGGAAGAAATTGCTCAGGGTATTTATTCGAATTTGGCCGTAATAAGCCATTCGAGCAGCGAATTTGTTATAGACTTTATACGTATAATGCCGGGAATGCCAAAGGCAAAAGTGCAAAGTCGCATTATCCTCACTCCCGAACATGCCAAAAGATTAATGCTGGCATTGGAAGAAAATATTGACAAATTCGAGTCGTTCAATGGCCCGATTGTGTTACATGGCAATGAAGGGATGCCACCTATGCCTATGGGTTTTGGATCAAGAGGAGAAGCATAAAATATGTAAATATGACAAAAGTCACATTTCATAATAATACACAAAAAATAATAAATACGGCTGTTTTGTTTCTATTTGAGATGCTTTAGTTTGTATCAGATGCATTCGTGATATATATTTGCGTAAATCAGCATCATATTGAATAAATTCTGAAAAGTTATTATTGAAGGATTCAGATTGGTTCAATAAATTCAAAGCACGATATATTCTAAATTATCGGTAATAATTAAAACAAAACGGCATCGTTTTTTAAGGGTGAACCCCATTTGATATTTAAAGATCAAATTTACGGCTCAGTTTTAAAGCACACAATAAAAAAGATTGAAATGAAATTGTGGGAGAAAAACACATCGGTAGATAAGAAAATTGAACATTTTACAGTTGGGAAAGACCGTGAAATGGATTTGTTTTTGGCCGAAAGCGATGTCACCGGTTCGATGGCACACATCATTATGCTCGAAAAAGTAGGTCTGCTTGAACACAACGAGCTTAACACCTTGCTTGACGGGCTGCGTGAAATTTTGTCGACGATAAAAAACGGAGATTTTATTATTGAGGAGGGGATAGAAGACGTACACTCGCAAGTAGAATTGATGCTTACTCGCGCATACGGCGAGTTGGGAAAAAAAATACACAGTGGCCGATCGCGAAACGATCAGGTTTTACTGGATCTCAAACTTTTTACAAGAAACGAAATACGCGAAATTACAGGATTAGTAAAATCCTTATTCGACGTACTTATTTTACAGAGTAATACTTATGCAGATGTTTTACTCCCCGGATACACCCATTTGCAGGTAGCAATGCCCTCTTCATTTGGATTGTGGTTTGCAGCCTATGCCGAAAGTTTGGTCGACGACTTACGACTCTTATTTGCGGCCTATGATGTATGTAACCGCAACCCTTTGGGTTCTGCGGCCGGGTACGGTTCGAGTTTTCCATTAAACAGGCAATTAACTACAGATTTACTTGGATTTGAGAGTTTGAACTACAATGTTGTTTATGCACAAATGGGCCGTGGTAAAATGGAACGCTACACGGCCTATGCGATGGCCGGCATTGCCTCTACCCTTTCGAAACTTGCTTTTGATGCTTGTATGTACACCAGCCAAAACTTCGGTTTCATAAAATTAGCCGACAAGTACACCACCGGTTCAAGCATAATGCCACATAAAAAAAACCCGGATGTATTTGAACTTTTAAGAGCAAAATGCAACCTGATTATGTCACTGCCTGTTCAGATACAATCTATTACGAACAACTTACCATCGGGCTATTTCAGGGATTACCAAATAACCAAGGAGATATTTTTGCCTGCGCTTGAGGCATTAAAAGATTGCCTTGAAATGAGCACTTATATTATGAGTGAGGTAGAGGTGAACCGTACTATAATGTCGGATGATAAGTATGGCTATATGTACAGCGTAGAAGAAGTAAACAAATTAGTACTACAAGGTGTACCATTTCGCGATGCTTACAAACAGGTAGGTATGCAAATAGAACAGGGAGAGTTTAGATACAGCACCGAGATTAACCACACCCACGAGGGCAGTGCAGGCAATCTGTGTAATACTGAAATAAGTGGTTTAATGAGCGAAATTCTGTCCCGGTTTGCATTCGATAAGACCGATGCGGCTATCGAAAAATTGTGGAGATATAAAAAGTAAAGATAAAATGGAGAATTTATTACATCAATTTTCGGAGATGGTTTACGATTCCTGTCAGATAGACAAGGGGTTGTTTGATACCTACAATGTAAAACGCGGATTGCGCAACAGTGATGGGTCTGGGGTAGTTGCAGGGCTAACCAAGGTAGGCGATGTGGTTGGCTATGAAAAAATCGACGACAAGCTTAAGCCCATAGACGGACAGTTATTTTATAGGGGCATTGAAGTTTCGGACCTTGTACATGGCGCGCAAAAAAGCGGCATTCACGGATTTGATGAAACATGTTTTCTCTTATTAACAGGACATCTTCCTACTGCCGAACAAATGAGCAAATTTTCGGAATATCTTTCATCGTTACGCGATTTGCCGCAGTTCTTTTCAAAGAACATGATTTTATCACTACGCGGACAAGACGTAATGAATATGCTGGCCCGAAGTGTACTCAGCCTATATGTGGAAGACGAAAAAGCTGAAGATTACAGCTTACCCAACCTACTCGATCAGTCGTTGAACCTCATTGCCAAATTTCCAGTAATAACTTCCTATGCTTACTTTGGGATGCGGCACACTTACCAACGCAAATCGCTTGTAATCCGTCATCCACAATTAGAGCTCAGCACTGCCGAGAACTTTTTGTATATGTTAAAAGGCCACGACTATACCAAACTTGAGGCCGATGTTTTGGATCTTTGCCTTGTGTTGCATGCAGAACATGGCGGAGGGAATAACAGTACATTTACAACGCGCGTGGTAAGTTCGTCGCAAACAGACACCTATTCGGCTATTGCGGCTGCAATTGGTTCACTCAAGGGCCGTTTACATGGTGGAGCGAACCTTCAGGTGTTGGAGATGATGAAAAATATAAAAAAGAACGTCAAAGACTGGGGTAGCGAAAAAGAGATTTCGGAATACCTGATGAAAATTTTGAAAGGCAAAGCGTTTGATGGCAATGGAAAGATATATGGTATAGGTCATGCAATTTATACCATTTCGGATCCGAGGGCCATACTTTTAAAGGAAAAAGCGAGAAGTCTTGCCGAAGAGAAAGGACGATTGGATGAATTTTTACTTTACGAACAGATTGAACATTTGGCCCCGAAAGTATTCTTTGAATATAAAGGTGGAGGCAAAACAGTTTGTGCCAACGTTGACTTTTATTCGGGATTTGTGTACGATATGATAAAAATTCCGAAGGAACTATTTACGCCAATTTTTGCCGTATCGCGTATTGCAGGATGGTGTGCCCACCGATTAGAAGAGATGACATTTTCGAGCCGGCGGATTATTCGTCCCGGTTACAAAAATGTATTTCCAAAGCAATCATTTATTCCAATTGAGGAGAGATAAAAATCACAAAAATGGCCATCATGAAATGATGGCCATTTTTATGATAAACCTGTTGAAATACCGATTCCACATCATTGAATAGACCAAGATCAAATTCCGGTCACCAATTTTTTCGCAAATCAGTTGGAATGAGTCCCATTTTCTTTTTAAAAATACGCGAAAAATAAAAAATACTCTGAAAACCAAGAATAATAGCAATTTCTTTAACACTTTTATCTGTGGTTACCAATAATTCACGCGCTTTTTCGAGCCGCAACATTAAATGGTACTGCGCCGGCGAAATACCATTAATTTCTTTAAACATTTTTCGAAAGTAAGAATAACCAAGATTAAGTTCATCGGCGAGCTGCTGAATATCAATATTTTCTGTTATACGTTCTCTAAGAATAACACATGCTTTTCGAATTTTAACTTCGATATCCTTACCCGAAAAATCTTTATTTTTAAGGGCTGAGATTGTTAACCCGAGAATTTCGGTAAGCAAACCGGCACAAACATGCTGATAACCGAGCTTTTCTTCCTTAATCTCGTCGATAATACGAAGGAAACCGGTTATGATCCGATCATTAAACCCAATATGAATCACATCGTTATTTCGGTCGAACACCGGATGTTTAAATAACCGGTGAGCCCAGTCGCCATTAAAACCGATATAATGTTCAGTCCATCCAAGATCGATATCGGGACGGTAGCGATGCCAAACGTCGGGTCGAATAATAATGATTGAACCCGCTTTTACAGGCGTAACCGCATCGCGCGTTTCGAAAACACCACTTCCTTCTGTAACATAATTTATCTGATACTCTTTTAAGGTACGACCACGGTGCCAGTGAAAATAGTAGCCCGACGGGTGACCGTATGGCGGATAAACAGTATTGGGCGCAATGGTAGCTTTGCCCGAAACATTAATATATAAACCCCACAACTCATCGTCTTCGCCATGCGGAATATACTTGTAAAAATCGGTTTTCATAACATTATCATTTTATGCAAACCATCAATCAAAATACCCATTGATGCATGGTTTGCAATACCCTAATTTTGAACACACTATTATCGGTATCCATTGTTTCAATTACAAAGATATTGAAATAACAAAAAGGACAAAATAAATTAAAATAAAATTACAGATACGATATTATGATTAAAACAGAACAATCCATAGGGCTCAAACAGATTGCAAACGCATCGCAAAGGTATGGTTCGGATCAGAATTTTGTGATTGCCGGTGGAGGCAACACATCGTTTAAAACCGACGAATACATTTGGGTTAAAGCCAGTGGTGTAGCACTCGAAACCATTACCGAAACAGGTTTTGTATGTTTGAACCGTCAAAAACTTGCCGCAATAAGCCATGCCGAACTAAGCACTAATGCCACCGAGCGCGAAGCCCAGGTAAAAGCAATGCTAGAACTTTGCATAGAAGGCGACAAAACCAAACGCCCCTCGGTTGAAACATCATTGCACGACTTACTCAAATACAATTTTGTGGTTCATACCCACCCCACCCTGATTAATGGGTTACTTTGTGCCCAAAACAGCCAAACCATCATCAAGCAACTATTTGGCAACGAAGTACTGTATATTCCTTACACCGACCCCGGATTTGTACTTTTTAAAGTAGTAGAAACAGAGGTTTTGAACTACGAATCGGTTCACAAAAAATCGCCTGAAGTCATATTCCTCGAAAACCATGGCATTTTTGTAGCCGGCGACACAATTGCGCAAATCGATGCTATTTACGATACCGTTATGGGCAAATTGAACGATGCCGTAAAGCCACCCATAACCTTCGAACATGGTTCGACCAAAACAATAGAACACCAAGGGTATTTTGGAAATAAAGTACTTAAATTACGTACTTCGCCCTTAATAACAGACTACACGACCAATGCCGAAAGCTGGCAAAACGTAAGCATTCCGTTTACACCCGATAATATTGTGTATTGCAAATCGGCCTATATTTTCACATCAAAAGGGACAGACACGCCGGAACAATTGGCTCAACTTGCCGAAATTGCGAGAAATTTTGAAAAAGAAAAGGGTTATGCTGCAAAGATTATTGGGATACAGGGTGTAGGACTACTGGCTATTGAGGAAAGTGAAAAAGGTGCCGACATTGTACTGGATGTATTTGAAGATATGATAAAAATAAGCCGGATTTCGACACATTTTGGTGGCCCAAGGTTTATGACCAAAGCCCAAATTGCATTTATCGACAATTGGGAAGTTGAGAATTACCGACGTAAAATGGCGAAAAATTTGTAACCACAACGATATGAAAAAAGAGGTCATTGCCATATTCGACATTGGCAAAACAAACAAAAAGATACTGCTATTTGACCAAAATCTGAATCTGGTGTCGCAACACGAAGACATATTTGAAGAGTCGGCCGATGAGGATGGTTATAGCTGCGATTGTGGCGACAAGCTTGAGAAATGGGTAAAAAGCACGCTAAAGTCATTAATTACATGCGATACATACAAAGTAGTGGCCGTAAATTTTTCGACTTATGGTGCCACGATGGTGTATGTCGGCCAAAACGGTAACCGACTAACACCTGTTTACAACTATCTGCGCCCGATGCCCGAAGGATGTACGGACGAACTCTATGGCACTAACGGTGGTGTCGATGAATTTTCGCGGGTTACTGCTTCGCCGGCATTAGGGATGTTGAATTCGGGACTTCAAATACTATGGTTAAAAAAGTATAAGCCGGAAATTTATTCACAAGTGGCGCACATTCTGCATTTCCCGCAATACTTCACCTATTTACTTACACAACAGGTTGTTTCGGAGTATACGTCTATCGGATGCCATACGGCACTTTGGGATTTCGACAAACAGTGCTATCATCATTGGCTCCAACAAGAACAAATAGCGTTACCCACGCCAACAGCCAACACCAAAATGTTTGCCACAGCAATGTATGGCGAAAATGTTTTTGTTGGAACCGGCATTCACGACAGCTCGGCGGCTCTGGCACCTTATTTTTACGATGGCACCGAACCGTTTGTACTCATTTCTACCGGCACATGGTGCATCACCATGAATCCGTTTAACGAAACGCCGCTCACCAAAGCCGAATTGGAAGCCGATTGTCTTTGCTACCTGAGCGTTCAGCAAACACCGGTAAAAGCCTCGCGCCTGTTTATGGGCCATATTCACGATGTAAACCTCAAGCATATAGCGGCGCATTTCGGGGTTGAACCAAAGGCTTTCGAACAGATGCAATGGACAAACGAAGAGATTAACCACGCACCCGAAAATGCCACTGTCTTTTTTTGCATGAACCAAAACATGAACGAAGCGGACACAACCGTAGATTTGAACCGGTTTGCAAATTTCGAATCAGCATATAAACAGATGTTAATCGACCTTTCATGTAAATGCAGCGAAGCCATACGAATGGTAATTCCCGACACAAAAAAAGTTTCGAAAGCCTATGTCACCGGTGGATTTTCGCGCAACAAAGGTTTTATGAAATTATTATCGAAACATTTTAACGAAATGGACTTTTTTACATCGCAAACAGACAATGCCTCTGCTCTTGGCGCAGCGATTATGGTCTATGGTGCCTTCGGAAACAATACATTACCGGAATTAAACCTGGGATTAAAAAAAGTGTAAAGATGCCTATCCCAATCAAATAAATCGAAATTGAGCATAAAATGTGCTCCGCCACATAGAAAACATACGACATCGGCATCAAAACATACGATAACGGGGTGAAAACATACGATAACAGGGTAAAAACATACAACATCGGCATCAAAACATACGATAACGGGGTGAAAACATACGACATCGGCATCAAAATGAACGCGAGTTTATATTCCGACCCCGATTTTGTATTTTCGACCACGGTTCACCCATAAAAAACACTGCGTAGTTATAAAAAAAACACCGACCATTTAAGGGCCGGTGTTTTTTTTTGTATTATCGAATACTCACTTTGGGCGTTCCCGACATGGGATGTTCCTTTAGCGGTATAAAAATAGAATCGGTACAGCGAGCCGGCCCCCAACGGTCGAGAATAAACCGTAACTGCTCCACCCGTTCGGGATACTGACCCTGGTCGTTTGTCTCCTTAATCCAGTTGTCGAGAATGCCACGCATCTTCACTAATTCGTCTTTGTATTGATTGTTGTAAGCCAGGTTCACCGTTTCGTCGGGATCGTTGTTTAAATCATACAGCTCCTCGGCCCTTTTGGTTGGAGCCCAAAACCAAGCCTGTTTTTCATTGAGTTTGCCCTGTTCATAAAGCTCCTTCATGTGGGTGTATACCGGCCAGCGGTCGCGGAAATTGGGCTGCATATACGGCTTCCAGGGCATATAATTACGGATATATTTAAAATCTTTGGTTCGAACCGAACGGATATGATCGATGGTAAAGTCCATCCGGTCGCGGGTTCCAATCACGTAATCGCGTGGCTTAAAATCATCGGCAAACAAATCGTGTCCTTCCATGTATGCCGGAATTTTTAACCCGGCTAAAGCGAGCGAGGTAGGCCCGAAATCGATGCCGCTAACCAAGTCGTTGCGCACCGTACCGGCTTTAATTTTAGCTTTTATTTGGGGATCGTTACCATAATACGACACAATAAACGGAATATGCAAACCACCATCGTACAAAAATTGTTTGTGACGTAGTGACTGATCGCCATGATCGGAAAACGTGAGAATAACGGTATTTTCGAGCAAATTGGCCCGTTTAAGAGAGTCGAGAATTTTACCTACTTCGTAATCGGTAATTTTAGCCGCATCGAGATGTCCGCCCCAATCTTCGCGAACGATAGGATCTTCGGGATAGTACGAAGGCAATGGAAACGAATTACGATCTACATGAAATGAATCGGCATATTGCTCCAGCGCCCATTTATCGCCCAAAAATTGAATTTGGCCAAAAAAGTTCTGATCCGGTTTTCGGCCGGACCAGCCCCCCTCGCCCTCTATGGTGTACCAAAATGTGGCATGATAATCGCCATCGTAAAGATTTTTGCGGTTGTACATAAAGTTATAGTCCTCTTTACCCGAGTTATAGGTATAAAAACCAGCCTCCTTAAATATTTCGGGAATGGTTTTATAACCATTGGGCAGAAAGATGGCACTTTCGGCCGTGCGCGAACTGTGGTGCTGGTGAACGCCGAGTGTAGTTGGCATCGAACCGGTAATAACAGCCGAACGGGCCGGCGAACATACCGGTGTAGTACAAAATGCATTGGTAAACAGCACGCCATGTTTGGCTAAATCGTCGAAATGCGGCGTAGGATTATAGGCCTTACCATAAGTACTGAAAGCCGGTGTAAGATCTTCGAGATAGAGCCACAGGATATTAATTTTTTTAGGTGCCTCTGTTTTTGGTTGAACCGGTTGAGTACATGAAGTAGCCAACGGAACCATCATGGCCAAGGTTAAAACACTGCCTGTAAAATGATTTTTATTTATCATGGATCATTTGGTATTGAAAATTAATATTGTAAAAATAACCAAACATCTGTGGATGGTCAAATTTAGTTTAATCCAATTACCCAATCGCCGAAAATATGGACTTAAGTGACACACATAAGTACATTCAGAACATTTACAAAACGCCGATTATAGACAGCAGATGCACCTTTTACCCCACAATGGACACAAATTAATATCAAAACCAATGTATTGTTTCGGTACAAATTTGTAATATTGCAATCAAATTTTTGGACCAAAATGTTTACACGTATTTTATTCACCATTAGCATTTTAACTGCAATACTTGCAGGCTGTAAAACAGTGCAAACCACTGCCCCCACCGAGAGTTATGTAAACGAAACAATCAAGGCACCATTGTCTAATATTGCCATCCCGTTCGATTTGGGCATTGCGGAGCTGGAACAAGCCGTAAACCGCGAATTGGTAGGACTATTGTATGCCGACACAAGCTATACCGACAATAATAACGACAACCTGAAGATGCAGGTTTTTAAAAGTGGCAACATGAACCTGCGGCTTACCGGCAACGAATTGGCGTGGGAGCTGCCGTTACGATTGGATATTAACTACGGGTTTAACATAAAAAAACTTGGCATGACCTTCTCGGATTATCGCGACTACAAAGGAGAAATAATACTGAAATATCGTACAAAAATCAACATCAACGAAGATTGGCGTTTGCGAACCACCACGACAACCGATGGTTACACCTGGGTTAAATCGCCCACCATTTCTATTGCCGGGTTCGATTTACCCATTACCGTTATTGCCAACATTCTGCTAAAAAGCAACAGTAAAACCTTAGAAAAGAGCATCGACGAAGCTGTGGCCTCCAGCATCGACATGAAAAAATATGCTCAAATGGTTGTAGAAATGACTCAAAAAGCCATAAAAATACCGGCCGATTACAATCTATGGGTTCAATTTACACCAGAAACGGTGAGTTCGTTACCCATAGCCGGTGCCAACGGCCGGTTGGTATACAAAGCAGCCATTGCGGGCCGCCTAAACTGCTACATGGATTCGGTGCCACTTCCACAAACAAATACGGCACTTCCTATTTTAAAAATCACCGACAAAATCGATAACGATTTCAATGTCAACCTGCTTACCAACCTCCCCTACCCCTCTATTGAGCGGATAACCAAACAAATACTCAAAGATACGACCATCGTTATGGGTAACCGGAAAATTAAAATTAACGACATCCGCATTTACGGCAGCAATAAAAAAATGGTAATAGAAACCGACGTGAGTGGCAGCATACGCGGCAAACTTTATTTCACAGGTATTCCGACATTTAACCCGACCGACACATCGCTCAGGATTAAGGATCTGCAATTTGATATTAAAACGCGCAACATCGTAATAGGCTCGGCAAGTTGGTTGTTTAACGGAAAAATTGAGCAAGCCATACAGTCGTCGATGATTATTCCAATAGGCAACAATATCAGAACCATAGAAACACAACTTAACAACTACATTCGCGAGGTTGACCTCGGACACGGATTTGCCATACAGGGCAATTTGAGCAAAATAACCGTTAGCGATATTATACTCACAAACCAATCGGTAAAGGCCAATGTCGTATTCGGAGGAAATCTGAAAGCGGCACTGCTACCACCAAAACAATAAAAAAAAAGTCGGAACCATGCAGCGTACACGGTTCCGACCACAAAATAAAAAACTGTATGAATGAATGAGAAATTTCTTTTATAGTTTGGCTTCAACCACTGTTTTTTTAACCACATGCCTTTGGGCCAGATAAAAACTGAAAAATGCAAACCCAAATCCGAGAAATGCCTCCAGCCACAACACGCCTAAATCGGGCAACACATCGTTAAGCGAGGCCCCCATGGTTCGCACCCGCAAATAAGCCGGCACCATGGTGGTTGATGGAAACAGTTTGGCAAGCCATTGCAATGCCACCGGCATTGAGGTTACAGGCCACGAAGCCCCCGACAGAAAAAAGACAATGGGCGACAGAAACACCATGGTGAGAATAGAGTTTTCGCGTTTTTTGAACCAGAACGCTATGCCGATACCAAAAAACGTTACAGCCAGCACAAAGGGGATCAGCAACACCACCACGGGCAAAAAACCACTTTTATCCGGAAAACTGAACCAATCGTAGAGCCAAACCAGCGCGTAAATGGCGTTAAAAAAATAGAGCGTCATGTAAGCACCTGCATTTCCGAGTAAAAACGAAGGAATGGACTTTGTTGACACATTATCGGGAACGAGATAGTTTTTATAATGCTTTTCGCTGGATGAACCCCCGATCATGCCAATGCCGACGAGTAGGGTTTGCTGAATAATAACAATAATAATCCCCGGCATAACGTACGAACCGTACCCACCTATTGGGTTATAAAGCATAGAGATGGTAGTTGGCACAGGATTACGCGCCTGAGTGGCCATCCCGAGGTTCACCCCCGAAGCCAGCAACCGCTTAACTTCTATCGAAGCCGAAATTGTGCCCACCGAATAGGTAGCCGAAGCGAGAACCTGCTTGTAGTAAAGGAAGTATGCCCCATCGCAATATACACTTACATCGGCCTGTTTTCCTTTGTAAATATCTTTCTCGAATCCTTGAGGAATACAGAGAATACCTTCCACTTCGCCACTTTGAAACGCCTCACGCGCATCGGACATGGCGGCAGTCGTGGCAACCACCCTGGTTTGTTGAGCCGCATCGAACATACGGGTAAGCAGCCGTGAGGACTGCGTTTGGTCCAGATCTACCACAGCCACCGGAATATCGCGCAACACCTCGCGCTGATATCCGGTAGAATATATTACCGGATACGCCAGCATGCCGAGTACAAAAATCAGCAATGCACCCGAATCCTTTATTATCTTGTTAAATTCGTAAATATACCAGTACGATACACTTTCGATAAACGCTTTAATTTTCGAAATCATAGTAACTACCATTTACACTTTACCCCAATATTTTTCATCGAGCAAAATCCTTTTTAGTTTTGGCATCATGGCAATACCCAGCGCAATAAACACCAGCATTACCGCTATCGGCCCCACTGTATTCACCAACGCTTCGCCGCGCAACGACTGGCTCAGCACTAACTTAAGCCAATAGGTGAACGGAAAAATATGCGCAAAAACCTTAGCCACCGGCGGCATGGCTAAAAGCGGAAAAGTAAGCCCCGAAAACGTCAAAGCCATCAGTGTATAGGCCGAGCCGAGCGACAAACTGAGGCGCAAATTGGCAGTAAGAGCCAAAAAAACCACCGACATACCTTGGTAAGCCCAAATCATTACGGTTCCCACCAAAATCAATACCCATACGTTACCTTTAATCGGAAGCCCCATAAACTCAACAAAAATGTAGTTTACAGCCAAAACATTGATCAAAAACAGAAAAAACCAGGGTAAAAACTTTCCTGCCAGGGCAACCAATATACTATTATTGGCTGAACCAAGCCATTCGGGGCCGGTACCTTCCTTTAATTCGATACCCACGGCATACACCGAACCCAAAAAGGTAAACACCACCACCATTAGCGAAAGCAGCCCCACGGCCAGAAAGTAGCTGTAATTACCGAACGGATTATACAACACGTGCGACGAAAGCCTCACCGGCAATACAGCACCCATGGGGTCGGTGCCGGTTTTCCCGGTTTTGGCATACACCTGAAGTTTAATTCCGGCCGATACCGTAGCCAGCGTTTTACCCAATGCCGACTGCAACACGCCACCCTTTACAATATTGGTATTATTTACAAACAAGCCGATATGCGGGGCAGAACCGCGAATCACGTCCCGTTCGGTATTGGCGGGTATAGACAAAAAAGCATCGATTTTACCCCTCTTCATCAATTTAATCGCCTCAGCATCCGAAGTACAGCGATACACCACATTGGCTGCGGCTGTCGCATCAATCAGCCGAATAACCTGTCGCGACAGGGCCGACTGGTCGCAGTCGCATACCGCCACCGGCAAATTACGCACCACGCCTTGCGAAAACAACGCATAAATAAGCGTATAGGCCACAGCAGGTGCCACAATAGCGACAAACACAAACATCCACGACGAGCTAATGCGCTCAACTTCGCGCAATACCACCCGAATTAACGGATTTTGTTTTATATCGTGAAGATTTATCATGGCCGCAATTAGTTTTTAGCCACGTTATTCCAGTTTACAATAGCCGACATGCCCGGTCTGAATCCTTCAATTTTTTCGACTGGCACAGCCCGCACTTCAAACGTTTTCATATCAAAATCGCCCGATGTTTTGGTGGCATTCCAGGTAGCAAATTCGCCAAGTACGTTAATATAGGTTACTTTCAGTTTCACTTCGCGGTTGCCGAGAGCCGGAAAGCGGGCCATAATTTCCGAACCCATTTTAATTGAGGCCAACAAATCCTCGCGAAGGTTAAAAGTTACCCACACATCGGTCAAATCAACCACCAGCAACACCGGAAAACCAGCCGAAACCAGTTCGCCCTCTTCGGCCAGCACATTGGCTACTTCGCCCGAGGCCGGTGCAATTACAAACCGTTCGTTAAGGTAGGCCTGAACCTCGGATACAATACCCTCGGTATTCATAAACATGCCCGTAGCAGCTGCTTTGTCTTCAATTCGAGCACCTTTAACCGCCTTTTGCCAAACCGCCTTTGCGGCATTTGCCGTTTCTATTCCGGCTTTATATTGCGTTTCGGCTTCATCTCGCTTTTGGGCCGACACTACCCCTTCGGCATACAGGTTAGCCACACGATGCCAGGTTTTTTCGTACAAATCGGCAGCGGCCTGCGCCTTAATATACACATTGTGTGCGGCTTCGATATCTTCCTTTTGAGCTCCGTTGTAGGCTTTGTTTTTTTGAGCTTCGGCTGCCGAACGGGCGCCTTGTGCCTGCATCATTTTAGCTTCCACTTCGGGGCTATAAATCATAAACAGCGTGTCGCCTTTTTGCACATTGGTACCGCGCCGCACCTTCAGGTTTTCGACCCTGCCGATGAGTTTAGAAGCTACCTTAACTTGGGTCGCTTCCACTTCGCCCTGCACTTCAATGGCCTTAGGTTTGGATATTAACACAATACTATACACCAAAAACGCCAGTAAAGCCACAATGCCCAGTGTTACAATAAAATATTTTGTCTTTTTCATGTCGTTATATTTTTCAGCTTAATTAATTACAATACCTGTTTGTCTCATCTGTTCGAACCATTCCGGTATGCCGCAAATCTGCAACAACCGCATCATCGACACATCGAATTTGTACACGGCCGACAATCTTTCGGTTCGAACCTTAGCCAGATTAAGTTGCGCATCCACCACTTCGGTCGATGTAGCCATACCTTCCTTAAAAGCCCGTTCGCGGATGCGCAAATATTCAGTAGCAAAATCGAGCGAAGTTTGCATTTGCTCCACCTGCTCTTTGGCCGACATCATCTCCTGATAATATTTTGTTACACCTGTGCCAACATCGCTATTGGCCTTCATATCGGCTTGCTGTACCTGTTCAAATACCAACTTCGAGGCCTTCAGTTTTCGTGCCGCAGTAGCACCATCAAACAATGTCCATTGCAATCCGACACCCACAACCCACTCGGGCATATAGGGCGAAAGTTTGTAATTGGCCAAATCGTAAGTTCCCATGGCAGCAACCGTAGGCATCAAGCCGGCCCTTGCGGCTTTAATGCCCTGCAATGCGAGCGATTTTTTAAGCTCTACCTGCGCCAGTTGCGGATTTTTATCTGTGGCTTTTTGGCTGAACCAGTTGAGCGGCTGAATATCGTTAATTACAAACAACGGATCGTTGGGCACAATACTATCTGTAAATGCCACGGCCAGCGTATTTTGAAGCGCATCGGCCACAATCCGGGCTTCGCGTACCGATTTTTTGAGTTCGCGATCGGCTTCATAAAAAAACATTTTGGCATGCAACAGCTCAGCGTCGGCAATCATACCGTTGTCGCGCAATTTTTGGGCATCCGAAAAATGCTGTTGCAAACCATTGTAAACGGTTTTACGTACCTCAACTACCGATTGAGCCAGTTTCAGACCAAAATAGCGTTCAACCAATTCATTAATCACTTCACCATCGCGCTGACGCATTATCTCATCGGCCTCGTTGCAACGCAATTGCGAGGCCTTGTTGGCTGCATTTATTTTACCCCCGGTATACAACGGCCATACAAAACCGGCATTTACCGTGGCAAACTGTTTCTCCTGAATGGTTTTAACCCATTCACCGCTATTTACCGCATCCAGGCCTTTACTCAGCTTGTCGCGAACGGCAGCAGTAGAAATATTATCGGGCAAATAAGGCATCGCCACATTGGTATTTGGATCGGGATTTGGCACACCCGAAAACGTTCCATATTTACTCAACGACGAGTACAACGGCGTGATGGCATCTTTTACAGGCGTAAGATCCAATTCGAGGTTCTCGCTCATGGCCATGTAATTGGCACTAAGCGATACATTTGGTAATCGTAGTCCTTTATTGGCCATGTTTTCGGCCTGCTTCTCCTTTTGCAAAAATTCTGTTTGCTTTAAAACGTGACTGTTACCTTTAAGCAGGAGCAAAGCGTCGGGAAAAGAGAGGTACTTTTGTCCCCATAACGGCAATGCCATCATAGCAAAAAATGTAACCGGATACAATATTCGCTTCATCTGTTTATAATTATTTTTGTAATATCATGAGAATAGTTGCTATAAGCCTGTCGCGATCGGCATCGGTCCAGATGCAATCGTCGAAAATTTGTTTGAACTGAAGATTAAGGTACTGAATCGGCATTACCACACCCATTAAGTACACATCCAATGGTTTAATGTGATCGCTAATTTCGCCCGTGGTTTGCCCTATAGCTATAATCTTTTCGCAAAGCCTCTTAATACTGTTTAGCTGTGGTTGCCCAACAGAAAAAGCATAATCATTCATAAGTACAAATAAGAATTTAATTTGCCTCGGATTTTCCTTTGCCTTTTCGAAAAAATAACGGACTAAGTAGGCCATAATATCCTTTATTGTCGCAAAATCGGTTGTGAGGTCTTCTATATGATTGCTTATTTCGAGCACATTGGTGTTGAGTAAATCGTTTACCAATTCGCTTTTCCCTTTATAAAACCGATATAGGTAACCCTCCGACACTTCGGCACCTTTAGCAATGAGCGAAATCGAGGCACCACCATATCCGCGTTCAACCACAGTATCCATGGTTTTTTCGCGAATACGATCCATTTTTGAACTATCTACTTGCTTTGCCATATAAGTGAATGAGTATTCATTTATTTTGTGCAGCAAAATTACAACAGGATATCGTAAACACAACACAATTAATTTATTTTAACACAACAATTAGTATCACACCTGATAATCAATAGATTAAAAAGAATTGCGATTAAACAATTTACACATAAAGCAGAGCGAATCAACGTTTATCCATCCATTATACCAAAAGATTCAATCGATACGCCAATCGTATTAGAATAAAAATGGTATGACAAATTTTAATTCATCTCAAATTTTATAGTTTTGTATCATTATCAACTATAAAGGAACCACTTTGAATGATGCATAAAATAGGAAATCGGTATACATTATCAATAGTTCTTTGGTTTGCTTTAACAACTATTTTTGCGACATACGGAAATGAATTACATTACAGGGTTAAACGACTAAAACTTCGTGATGGGTTAAGTCATACCGATGTATTATCCATTGCGCAGGATAGTGTTGGTTTTATATGGCTCGGAACGTTTAATGGATTAAATCGTTACGATGGCTATGGATTTAATCAGTTCTTTAGTACCGATACTACGCGTCCATCCACACAAAACCGTATTCAACAAATTGCAATAAAAAACGAAAAGCTTTGGATGGCGACCGATGGTGGCATTGGACAATTTGATTTAAGAAGAGAGTGTTTCATCCCACTTTCCGCTAACAACAAAAATGCGAACTACACCGCATTAAACACGCACCCATTTAAGAAAATTTTTATAGACTCGGATAACTTAAAATGGGTATTGGAATCGAATAAAGTTATGGTTCTCGACGACAGAGAACCTTCCAATATTAAAATAGTTGGGGACAACGAAATCCTGAATTTTCCTCAAAACATGGGCGATTTAAATTTTAACGATATTATCGAAGATCAGTTTAAAAATATATGGATTGCAACCTATAACGGCCTGATTCAGTTACACAAAAACGGTAGAAATATAGAATATGTTGGTCTGTTTTACAACTATGTAGATTGGAAGCCTGATGGGTGGAAAAACTTTATTGCTAACATTTACATCAATAACGATGGCTTACTTATTTATAGTAATTCGAATAACGTGATGTTTCATAAACTTTCGTTAACCGAAAATAAACATACAAAAATCGATCTGGTAATGGAAAAAAGGATGGAGCCACGCGTTTTTCAAGACAGAAAAATTTTTGAATATTCTTACTTCACTTCAATTACACAATCGAAATATAGTGGTGATTATTGGTTTTTTTCTAACGGATTCATCCATCATGCCAAAAATTACACCGACTTTAAATACCCTGATGTATTATACAACAGTACAAACACAGACGAGGATTTTAATCTTAATTCGCTGACCGTTACAACACTAATGCTCGATCGGTCGGGTTGTTTATTTGTAGGTTCATACGAAAATAATCTCTATATTATAGATTTAAATCAAAAACCCTTTAATTGGATATCGTCCAAAACTTCTGCAACGGGCTATTATCCTCAAGGAAAATCAATCAGAACAATTTTTGAAGATGAAGATGGTCAATTATGGTTTGGATCGACCAGTGGCATAGCACTTTTTAACAAATTAAATGGCAAGAGTGAGAATTTTTATCAACTCAACGATATTGTAAACTTGCCCAAGAAAAACATTCATTGTATTTCGGGTAATGGCGACGGAAAAATTTGGATCGGGACCAACCTTGGCGTAGAAATATATGATAAACACACCCGACTATTTAGTTACATTACCATTCAAGAACTTATCGACAATGGGATAAATGCAGATCTTTTTCCGTCTATTGCATTCGACAAATTTGGAAAAACATGGTTAGGTTCTTCTAACGAGGGGATAGTAATTGTAGACATAACGTCGAATGGCAAACGAAAATTTAGCTCAATCAATAATAACCATTCGGAATTATTAACCTCGCAAAAAATCAACTTTATTTTATCGGATACTGCAAAAAACGAAATACTGGCTACGACCAACAATGGTTTTAACCGTATTTTGCTCGATAAAAAAGGGAATGTGGATAAAATTATAAAATACAAAGGCAACAGAAGTTTGCCAGCCTCCATATCGTCGAATATGATTTTCCCCATAGCAAAATATAACGACAGCACCTATTTTTTAGGAACGCTTGGTGGCGGCTTAAACAAAGTTGTGATATCGGGCAACAAGGTCGATAAAAATGGTTATGGCGAATATAAAGCTTCATATTACGACATAAAAAATGGCTTACCTTCTAACGATGTTGAGGGTTTACTCATAGACGATAAAAGGCGAATTTGGTGTGCCGGCAATATGCTTTCGGTTTTCGACACAATAAACAATCGATTTATTAATTACAATACGAATGATGGCATTAAAGTTGAGGCCTTTAAGGTAACTTCGTGTTTTAAAAGCAAAAGTAACATACTCTATTTTGGTGGCGTAGATGGAATAACTTATTTCGATCCCAACAAAATAGAACCCAATAGAATAAAATCGAATGTAGTGATAACCACACTGTTAGTGAACGGCATTCCGATTAAACCCTCATTTCAAAAAAATGCCATACTAAAAGAGCAAATAACATATACAAAAAAAATAACACTCAATTATCGTCAAAACGATTTTGCCTTGCGGTTTGCCTCGATGCACTATGCAAATAGCATTAATAATATCTTTAAGTATCGATTGATAGGATTTGATAATGATTGGAAAACTACTAAGCCGGGCGAAAACGAGGCTAAATATACCAATTTGCCGTATGGGACATACACATTCGAAGTTTGGGGAACAAATAACGATCAGTTATGGTTTGACGAATGCGCAACATTGTTGGTTAAAATTACCCCTCCGTGGTGGCAAAGTTCGTTTGCTTATATCATATATGTCGTACTATTTTTAGCCCTTTTGGTCTCCATCTATTACAATCAGTACAGGCTTTACAAAGCACAGCATCAATTAAAATTGGTTGAAATAGAGGAAAAGAAAAAAGAGGAATTATTAAACACGAAACTTCAGTTTTTCACCAACATTTCACACGAATTTCGTACACCGCTTACCTTTATTATTTCGCCACTACTTGAGTTAAAAAGCAAAAGCAGGTCGCGCGAAACCAGTTATTCGTTAAATCTTGCTTTAAAATACGCCAATCGCTTGCTTCGGCTTGTCGATCAACTGATACAATTTCGTAAAACCGAAAGTGGTCTCGATAAAGTATCGTATAGTCAATTAAATATCAATCAGGTAATCAATAATATCGTAGGATCGTTTATTATTCCGGCACAAAAATCGGAAATAGAATTGAGTGTAAACCTTTTGAAGCATCCGTTAGAAACATGGATTGATGCTGTAAAACTCGAAACCATACTGTACAATTTACTTTCGAATGCATTCAAATCGGTTAAAAAAATTCGCAAAATATCGGTAACTGTAATCGCAGGCGAGCTTCCAACCAATATTATCGATAAAAATAAATACAAATACGAAATTGTATCCGAAAATTTCGACAATCCACATTATAGTATTTTAGTTAGCGATTCGGGAATTGGCATTAACGAAGAGAGTTTACCATTGATTTTTGATCGATTTTACAATCAGAACACCGAAAATCATGTTGGATACGGGATTGGGTTAGCGCTGCTGAAAAATTTGGTTTTATTATTAAATGGTCGAATTATAATTACAAGCAAAAGCGGTGTTGGTACCGATTTTCTAATTTCATTTCCAAAAGTAACGCCGCTCGAAAATGAAATTGAAAAGAATATCGACTTTTCGGATAATCATCGATTTTTCTCTCCTCAACAGATCGAATATTCCGAAACAATAGAGATGCAAACGGTCATTGACCATAGCGAACCATTTGAAAAAAAACGTACTATTTTAATCGTTGAAGACAATATCGAATTGCGAAATTATTTAAACGCAAAACTCTCGCAGGACTTTTTTGTAATTTCGGCCGAAAATGGCCGTGTTGGAATCGAAATGGCAAAACAAAAGATGCCCGATTTAATCATTTCGGATGTTATGATGCCAATTGCCGATGGACTTGAGCTCTGTCAAACCATAAAAGAAGATTTTGACACCTGCCATATTCCGATTATTTTACTAACAGCAAAAACGGAAATTGAAGATAAGCTAAAAGGCATTGAAAATGGTGCCGACGACTATATTTCGAAACCTTTTTCGCTCGAATATTTGGTTAAAAAAGCTAATTCGGTTATTCAAAACAGAGATACGCTCATCGCAAAATACACAAACGACGCTGTTTTGAATGCTAAATCGTTTACCACAGAAAAAGGTCATGTTGCATTTACCGAAAAGCTAATTTCGTTAATCAAAGCCAACATGGCAGAACCAAATTTCAGTCTGGAACTTTTGTATACTCATTTAGGTCTTTCCCGATCAATCTTTTTTGAAAAAGTAAAAGAGGCGACACAGTTAACACCCGCAGAATTTGTAAAACAAGTACGTTTAAAACTTGGAATACAGTATCTTATGAATAACGATGGATTAATAAACGAAGCAGCAACATTTATTGGAATGTCGGCCTCTAATTTTACCCGTGAATTTAAGACCGTTTACAAAAAGACGCCTCGCGAATTTTTGGCCGAAAAACAATAGCCACAATCCCTGCCATTTGTAAACGATATAAAGTCTCCCCCGCAAATTAAAATCTCTTTCGCCGTAAGTGTTTCAGGTAAGCGAAAGATTTGAGTATCCTCAATTTTTCGCATGTGTTAGCATATTCATTGTATTCAAAAGCTATACCTGAAAACAACGGACATAACGCTTTACGTATGGTTACAACATATGTTCAATAAACCTCAAACATGTAACATTCAAATGTTTTCATTTATACAAATTTTAAATCCGGTACTTTGTAAAATCGCGATTAAAATACGCTATGATAATTATTAAAACCGTCTTGACAATTCATGTATCCTATATTCAGCTAAAATTGCTTATCGATTTAAATTATTTTAAAACAAATCAATACAATGCAATTAAAGTTAATTTTCGTTTGGCTTTTTATAAGTCAGGTTTTCATCCCACTATTTGCACAAGAAAGCGTCGATGATTTTATCAGGAATTATACAGGCAAGGCCGAATACAATCAAGCAACAGGCATTGTAACCATAACGGCTTCGGGCGAAGTTCGATTTGCCGCTAAAGGAACCAAGGATTTTATTTGGGATGTACCAGCTACCGTCACCAAAATTTTCATAAAATCGAATGTTACCGTTGATGCCGCATTTCATGTTAGCGGAAAAATTTTAATACAAGGTGAAGATCGTAACACCTCAGTAATTTTTGGAACGCATACACAAGCATGGCCATTAAATGCAGGCGTTGAAGGGAAAGAACAAGAGTACGCCCAAATTCAGGCCGAGGAAAAAAAATGGACCTACTTTGTATTATCTGTCGATAATTTGACTATAAAAAATGCCAGAGCGTATGCGGTACGTTGTTGGGATCGGCCGGCACACATGAGCAATTGTAACATAATTGATGATCGGGGAGGCTGGAAAAACCATAGTGATGGTTTCGAAGGTGGTCATTTTTCGACCATTACAAACTGCTATTTCGAAACAGGCGACGATGTGATAAAAATTTACAAAGATCTTACCGTTAAAGATTGCACCATCAAAATGATATTAAATTCAGTACCATTCCAATTTGGTTGGGGTACTTATGGCAATTGTGTTGCAAATATCGAGAATGTTACCATAATTGGCAATTCGGGTCGTGGCGAATGGGAAGGATCCTGTCCGATTTTTCAATGGAGTGCCGGTACCGACAAAAGAACGGTTACGATGAAGAACTGTCATTTCGATGTTCCACAAGCCTCACTATTCGATTTAGGAGGATCCGGTGGTCTCGACTTAACCATCACCAATTCATATATTAATGTTCGCCAATATGCCTACCAATTAAATACGTGGGGCAACAGAACTATTTGTGGCGAAAAAGAACCAAAAGATAAAACTTTTTTCGACGATACGCCGGCCCCATATATTGCTATTAATTCGGCCTATCAAAATGCAAAAGTCGACGAAGGCTCCGATTACTTGCTCGATGTACTGGCTACCGATGAAGAAACATCTGTCGATTCAACAATCGTATTGTTAGATGGAAAAGCAATCATTACCACAACAGGCGGCGTTGTAAAGCAAACGATTAAAAATATTACAAGAGGCAACCATACCATTCGGATCGAATCGGTTGATACGGAGAAAAACCGAAGCTACCGACAATTCAAATTAATTGGGAAATGTTTGACCAATTGCGATGACAACAATGTTTTGGTAAATCCAAACATCGAAGAGGGAAAAGATCCGTGGGTCGAGAACGTATCGGGTTTATGGTTCAACAATCAAGTATCGTATCAGGGAAACGGTTCGCTCGAAGTAATTCGAGGTTACAGCGGTTACTCTAATCAGGGCTGTAAACAAACCATCACGCAACAATTATTAGCTTATGGCCCGGGTAGATATAAAATATCGGCTATGGTAAAACAAGCTCCCGGCAATCCAATTCAAGCCTATGCTTCGGTATACATTAAGCGCGACAAGGGAATTACCCCTGCCGGCGATCCCGATCCAGAATTTAAAACGCCAACAATCGAGCTAAGTACCACCGAATGGCGCGAAATATCAGCAATTGTCGACATTTCCTGGTCAAAAATGTATTATGCATGGTTCACCGTTGTTTCGCCAACCGAAAGCTTAGTTAACCAATCGCACTATTATATCGACCATTGTGTCCTTCAACCACTCGAAGCCAATAGCTATCCAACTGTTGCTATTATTTCACCCAAAAATGATACAACATATACAGTGGGCGATATGGTTGAAGTAAAAGCGAATGCGTGGTACGAGAAAGGGAGTATTACCAGTGTTGTATTGGCTATTGATGGCAAAGTTCAGAAAACGTTTTCTGAGCCTCCATACACGTATACATTAAACAATGTAACCGCCGGAAAGCACGTTATCACAACAACTGCTACGAGCAGCGACAATAAAACAATAACTGCAACATCCAATATCAACGTATTACCCATTATTTCGGCATACCAAACATTTCAGGCCGAGGCAAACAACAAAGCTTCCGAAGGTTTAAAAAACGATCCTTTTTGTGTTCAACATATAGGACAAATAGATGGTGGCGAATGGATTATGTATAAAAATATCGACTTTGCCAATACCAATGCAAAATGTATTGTAAACGTTACTTCGGGAGTTACTGCGACGGATATGATGAAAATTGAAATCCGATTGGGTGCAGTAAATGGACCATTAGTTGGCGAAATTCCAATAACAAACACAGGCGGATGGTGTCAATACAAGCAGTTTTCGGGCCATATGACGGTCTCCGGAATTCAGGATGTATACTTAGTTTTTGTGGGAGGAAAGGACATCTTCGATCTCGACTGGGTAAAATTCGAATCAACTACGCCATCGGCTGTTCGCAATAATACGTTGCAAAATGTTGCAATTTATCCAAATCCTGCACAAAATGTAGTTAACATTCAAATTGATGATAACCATACCAATGCCACACTTCAGGTTTTCACGCTATTAGGCGAAAAGATCTACTCTCAAAAACTGATTTCACCGGTTACGACAATCGATACAAATGAACTCGGTAAAAAAACCATGCTTTTGTTCAGGATTTCGAGCAACAATAATGTGATCAACAAAATAATCACCATTTTCTAATAATCAGTTATGAAATTAAAAATTCCAATTTTTTCAGCAGTCCTACTCTGGGCAGGATACAATGTTCAGGCTCAAGACCCGTCGATTGTTTATCCTTATGTATTTAAAGCAACCGGCAATCCATTTGTTACGCACATGCGCACCGCCGACCCATCGTGTAAAGTGTGGGCCGATGGTAAACTATGGATGTATGCCTCGCATGACCCCGATAATGCCGGAAACAATTACGATGGCATGGATGGTTATCATGTATTTTCAACCACCGACCTCGAAACTTGGACCGATTACGGCGAAGTACTTCATTCGCGTGATGTAGAATGGAACGGGACCGGAAGCATGTGGGCACCCGATTGTGCCTATAAAAATGGCAAGTATTACTTTTATTTTCCATCAACCTTAAAATCAGGCGGAACCAATTTCAGAACGGGGGTGGCAGTGAGCGACAAACCGCAAGGTCCATTTATACCTGAAAAAGATTTTCTGCAAGGAACAACCGGCATCGACCCCATGTGTTTTATCGATGACGATGGACAAGCATATCTTTATTTTGGATATACCGGTAGTCCATTTGTTGCAAAACTGAAGGATAACATGATAGAATTAGCCGAAGACATGAGGCGCATAGATATTGGTTGCGATCCCAACAACTATGTAGAAGGTTCATTCATGCACAAATACAATGGTAAGTATTACTTGTCGTGGTCTAATTACAAAGGAGTTAAGGTAGGAACCGATCCCAAAAGTTATGGTGCGCTTTATGCCGTGGGTGATAGTCCTTATGGCCCTTTCGAGTTCAAAGGCGGAATAAAGGAAAACCCGACAGGTGCACAAGATCACCACTCGATTGTAGAATATCATGGTCAATGGTATATTTTTTACCATACAGGTAGCTATAACGGAGGAAACAGCTGGAAGCGAAATACATGCGTTGCCTACCTTTATCACAACCCCGATGGAACTATCAAATTTGTTGAAAAAGACAGTAAAACTTCGGTAGCAAGAGACATGGTTTGGTCTTCACCAGCAACCACAATTCCCGGAAGCATTGAAGCAATAAAAACCTATAAACAACAAGGGATAACTGTAAGTGGAAATTCTGTAACATCTATCAACAATACCGATTTTGCGGAATATGTGATCGATGTATTGGGAAGCGATAGTTACAATATCGAAATAGAATCTGCAAATATTAAAAACGCAGGAATCATCGAAGTTTACATAAACGGAAAACTCGGTTCAACAATACCCATCACATCCGGTAGCCAAAAAATTTCGGGCACCATTAAATTAGATAAAGGCCGATTTCTATTGAGAACGCTTTTCAAAAGCGAACAAGCCGGCGATATTCTTAATATTAGCAAGCTAACCTTAAACTCCGGGTTCAACTATTACAAAATTACGCCAATCGCTTCAACAGGTGGCACGATTATTCCGGGCGACGTTACATTCTATAAACAAGGAACCAGTGCAACGTTTTCATTTGCAAGCAATTCGGGATACAAAATCGGCGATGTAATTGTTAATGGCGTATCGAAAGGTGCAGTAAGCACTTATACTATCGATGCCATAAGTGAAGACAATAACATTGAAGTAAAATTTGAAACCTGTACTGCGGTTGCGAAACTTTTTTGCCAACTCGATAGCGAAACAAAAACAGAAACAACCGATTTGAAAGCAGAATGGGGGCAAGTAGTAAAACTTTTACCCGAATCGACAGAAAATGGCACATGGAGTTGGACTGGTCCAAACAACCTCGCATCTGATCAAAAAGATCAAACATTTATTGCCGATGTTAAAAACCAAGGTAAATACAAATTATATTTCAAAAGTATCAGTGGTTGTGTAAGCCAATTAGAGGTTAATGTTACCGTTACGCTTACAGCCTATCAGGCCGAAAATTATATTGCTGAAAGTGGAACAAAAAAGGAAAATTGCAGTGATGTATTTGGTGGACAAGATGTAAATTATATTGAAAATAACGACTGGACGCAATATTCGATAAGCGTAGATAAAACAGACGATTATGATGTGCTGTTCAGAGTAGCATCCGGCTCGGCAGGTGGATCGATTCAGTTTTGGGTAGATGGAAAACTTGAACAAACGGTAGTTGTTGGTAACACCACCGGATGGCAGGTATGGAAAACCACCGAACCCGCCAAGGTTTCGTTAACGCAAGGTGCTCACACAGTTAAATTAATATTTGTTGGCTCCGGTTTTCTTTTAAATCTCAACTGGTTTAAAATCATTAAGCATCAGACCGATAATGCAATTGGCCAACAATCGATTGGCGATATTAAGCTAAGTCCAAATCCTGCTCGCAATGTAGTTAAATTGACGGGCATTCAGAATATGAAAACGAAGGTCGTAATCATCGATATGTTAGGTCGTGTTGCGTTCCAACAAAGCTTCGAAAAAGGATTAACACCAACTATCGATTGTTCAACATTCGAAAAAGGAATTTATCAGGTTTGTATCTATGCTCAAAATTCGACCATTGCATGCAAAAAACTTATTATCAAGTAATTATATATTAAGTAAATTTTTAAATCTCAGTAGTTATGAAAACACATTTTATTTTAGCAATTACATTCTTTATAATGATAAGTACAAAGGCACAAACGCCTTATGCTTATTTTCCGTATAACGATGGATCGCCATTTGTTATGCCAACGGATAAGGTTGAAGCTGACCTTGAAAATGTTTGGGATGCATCCTGGGTGGTTCTTGGATCGCATTTCGACAAATCTTCAACAGGAACAACCGCACTCCTTACCGATTTGAACAAGACTTATGTAAAGGGGGCAAGTAATGATGCCATTGTTATTGGCAATTCCAATGGATGGACTCCACCAAGGGTATTTTCTGAAACAACCGGCACCAGTGTGGCTGGCACAGGACTAAGATGGCGTACGGATTCAAAAACATTTGACAACACCGCATGGGGTGCCATCTTTTATTACACAGTGACATTCACAGAAACTACCGATTACAATTTGTATATCAGAAAACGTGGGGGCAACAAAGGCGATTATGCCGTTTATATTTATAACCCGGCAGATATGAGTACTGCGGTTCATTCCTTTACTTTTAATACGGCCCCGCTTGCCAAAACAAGTGCTTTAGGCACTTCATCGACTAATGGCACCTGTCAGATGTCCTATATTTCGGTAAACACCTCGCCAACCGGCACCGATAACTCTTCGAACTGGATAAAGGTTAAGACAGCAGCAACAATTGCAGCGGGGACTTATGTTGTAAAGGTTCATCACAAAGGCGACAACTGGAATGGTGCTTTTGGTGGTTTCGTTTTCCTCAAAGTGCCGGCATCAACAAAACCAACTGTATCCATTTCAGCTCCAGCCAATAACAGCTACAACAATTCCGGAGATGTTATTACACTTCAGGCCGAGGCAACAGCTTCTGCTGGCAGAACCATATCGTCGGTTGTGTTTTATAATGGTGCAACAAATATTGGTTCAGGCATATATAATAGTGGCAACAATCGTTGGGAAATTGCCTATGCATTACCCGGTGGCAAGTCCATTATAACAGCTGTTGCAACCGATAACACTACCGAGCTAAATACCTCACCGGAACTCACCGCTTATGCATCCAGGGCAACTTCGGGAGCCTATAAAACAAGAGCAAGCTGGAATGAAAGGATTGAAGCTGAAGACTTTGATTATGGCGGTGCAAATGTGGCATTTAAAGACTTTTCAATTCAAGCAGGATCTCTTTCGTACCGCGATGATGGCAAGGACCAGGGTACAGGAACATCAGGTGCCGTGCAATTGGAAAATGCAAACAGCAACCGGAGCAATGGCGCAAATATTTGCTGGACAGCACCGGGTGACTGGACGCAATACACCATCCCTGACATCGACAAACCGCTGTTTGATATAGTATTAAATCATGCCAATCCAAATCCACAGACCATACGTATCTGGCTAAACGACCAGGAGATAGGCACTTTTGCAATACCGGCAACCGGCGGCTGGTTCACATTTCAGGAAACCTTGTTATTTTCGATGAATACCAAACCCACCGACAGCAATAACGATCCCGATGTCATTAAACTTGAATGGGTGGATGGCAGTGTAAATGTCGATTATTTTAGTCTTGAAGCAAATTTTGTATCTAAAAAGGAGATCGACACCCCAAAAGCTGTTTCGGCATATTGCTCCGGCAACAAATTGCAAATTGTTGGTTCAATCTCAAACAATGCAACCGCAACACTGTTCGATTTATCCGGGCGAACAAAAGCATCGTTTAAGCTTAATCAAGGGAACTTCAACACCCTCAATATTTCTAATCTTAACAATGGCATTTATATGCTTCATATTTCAGATGAAACACATTCAGAGAACCTGAAGGTATTAATCGACAAGTAAAAATAGCCTGAAACTAAAAATACCAGTTTGCAATAGGAAAGGGCTGCCTGTTATAGGCAGCCCTTTTTGATTATTCAGGGTATTAAATATTACTTATGCAGGTCGAATCGCATGAAATATTCCGAAAACGATTGGTTTACCAATTAAACATAGAATTACTTTCCGAACCTTTCATCTAATACTACTTTTTAATCTCTCTATCAATAAATTCCAACACAAACGTATTTGCGTTTTTTACACGCTTAAATTCATCGGATATTAGCTTCAACAACGCCTTTGATCTTGCATTCTGCCCGGCCGCACCATACAGATTGTTTAATTGTAATGGGTCGTTTTTACGATCGAATAACAAAACACTTTCGACACCGGTAACATCCTGATCCGTTTTATTAAAGTTTACTGCCAGCCAATATTCCGGGGTAATAACGCCTACATGTGGTTTGCCGCCCTCTTCATCTGCATCTTTTCCACCTTTTGCAAAGTCGAAGAATATATTTTCATCCACAGCAGTTTTAGGTTTCACTCCGGTTATCAAAAAGCTTTTGTCATAGCCATGATTTGGTTTTCCCTCAAACTTTAACAACCCCAGAAGCGTCGATTTAAAATCGAGGTTCGAATATAAATCATTAATTACCTTGGGTTTAAATAATTTTGGCGCATGAACGATAAACGGAATATTGTAAGCCTCTTGATAAGGGACCGCCTTTCCTGCGCATCCGTGAGCACCCATCATTTCGCCATGGTCGGCAGTTAGAATGATGATGGTATTATCGTAAATTCCATCGGCTTTAAGTTTTTCAATCAATTTGCCGATATATTCATCAAGCAAAAGTACCATTCCAAGGTACTGAGCCTTATTATTTAACAATCGGGGTTCGGGTTTATAGGCAGAACCATTTTTCTGATTGTGCAGGTTTTCAGGATAGAGCGACTTGGGATAACTCAGTTTTTTTACATCAACCATTTTGTTGTACGGTTCGCGTACTTTTAGTCCGGGATGGGGATCGGGAGGGGAAACAACCAACGCAAACGGTTCATTTTTATGGCTTTCGATATAATCGAATCCCTTATTAAAAAGCCAGTCGGTACCATATTCATCGGGATTGGCTGATATATTTGTCGACACCAACGGTGTACTTCCGGGACGATCAATAATGTTTTTCCAATGTCCGTTGTTATACATATATGTCGCATCCTTAAAACCACCATTGGGCGAAGGATTCCAGTTTGGATTTTGATTTGGCCCCATGTGTCCCGCAAGGTGCCATTTTCCGATATATCCGGTTTTGTAACCATGGGCGTTAAGCACGTCGGCATACGTTTCCACATCATTACTCAGCAACATCTGGTTATTCTCTGCTTCGTGTGCAAAAGGATACAAACCGGTAAGCATTGAGCCTCGCGAAGGTGTACAAACAGCCTTAATGCAATAAGCATTATTGAACCGCACACCTTCATGGGCAAGTTTATCGATATTAGGCGTTTGAATATCGGTTCCGCCATAACAGCTTAAGGCCCATGGGGCAAGCTGATCGGAAAAGATAACCACGACATTGGGTTTTTGTTGTGAACCAGCAGCAATCGAAAGAGATGCAAATGCGATGGTTTGAAGAATTTTTGAATTCATTGTTTCTTTTTATTTTTAAATATTTCGATTAGCAATTTGTAAATATAAATCACAAGATTTTATGATGATTGCATTCTGGTTAATCTCCAGTTATTTTTAGAAGTTACTACAATCTATCGAATTACATATGTGAACAAAAAAAGAAAGGTTAGTTGTATCATCAATACAAACCAAACCCTCTAAAATACGAATAATTTTAAGGCTCAATCCAAATGTTCCTATCACTTTAATCCGGACTGCATGTATAATTCATAAAAGTTAATCTAAATTTGCCTTATACTTTACGCGTAAGTTTGCAAGTTCCTTTTTGAGTTGAACTACAATCTCAGCATATTCCTGATTATCATATACATTATTCATCTCAGAAGGATCTTTTTCGAGATCATAAAGTTCCCATTCCCCGCCACCGGGAACATCCTTACCGTAAAATCGGATCAGTTTATAACGTTTGTCGGTTACCCCCTCGTGCTTGCGTACATTGTGTGCTCCCGGATATTCGTAGTAGTGATAATAGAGAGACCTCCGCCAATCGGCAGGTGTTTTGCTCTTTAACAATGGCACTATACTTACCCCTTGCATGTTTTCAGGAATTTTTGTTTTCGCCAAATCCAAAAAAGTTTCGGCAAAATCGATGTTCTGAACCAGATCGGTATTAACCGAACCCGCTTTGATATGTCCCGGCCAACGTACTAATAATGGCGTGCGGAACGACTCTTCGTACATAAAGCGCTTATCGAACCAGCCATGTTCGCCATTATAAAATCCTTGGTCGGACGAATAGCAAACCACCGTATTTTTATCCAAACCATTTTTTTCGAGGTAGTCCAATACGCGGCCTACATTTTCGTCAACGCCCCATACACAACTCAGGTAATCTTTGAGATAAGTTTGATATTTCCAGTGAACCAAATCTTTTCCTGTTGGATTATTTTTTGCAAACCACTCCTTGCGTTCATTGTACATACCGGCAGGCCCGCCAAAATCATCACCAAGCTTCAAATCCTTATCCAGAGTCATATCAATATCTATCGACATTTTTTGTTTGTGTGCTGCGGTGGTTCGGGTATTATAATCGTCGAAAAGGTTATCCGGCTCGGGAATTTCAACGTTGTCGTATTTATGCATATCCCGTTGTGCCGGTATCCAGTTCCGGTGCGGTGATTTATGATGAATCATGAGCATAAATGGTTTGTTTTTATCGCGTTTATTTTGCAACCAATCCAGTGCTTTATCTGTGATAATGTCGGTAACATAACCATTGGCCCTATACTTCCCCGATTCGCTGATAAATTCAGGATTATAATACTCGCCCTGCCCCGGAAGTACCTCCCAATGGTCGAAGCCCTGCATTTTACCATCAATATGAATTTTACCAATCAAAACAGTTTGGTATCCATTTTTCTGCAAAATTTTCTGGAACTGCTGTTGGTTGTGATCGAAAGGTGCTTTGTTATCAATTTTGCCGTTGAGGTGGCTATGTAAACCGGTAAGCAACGTGGCACGACTTGGTGCACAGATTGAATTAGCAACATAACAACGATCGAATCGCATACCTTCATTTGCAATTTTATCGATATTGGGCGTAGGATTTAGCGGCGCAAACCGACCATGATATGCGCCAATAGCCTGCACAGAATGGTCGTCTGAAAAGATCCAGATAATGTTGGGCTTTTTTGACGTTGCCTGTAAAGTATTGCAGGCGGCAAATAAAAATAATGCCCCGATTTTGGTGTTAATTAAATTTTGTTTAGTCATTTATTTGTGATTTAAATGGAGTATTACTGTTATAATAGTTCGTTAAATTTTATTTAGTCTTAAATTTTCTCGTTCAACTACCCTTGCGACATAATGTCTACGGCTTACAGAAAATTTTTGTTTTCATCAAATGTCACTTTTGGACAGAGCGCAA
>QKHT01000246.1 GCA_003249935.1 Bacteroidota bacterium | reverse complement strand
CTTTCTGCCCAATGATTTACCATTCAGAAATAATTCTACTTCTTCGCAATTGGAATAGGTAGAAACAATGAGTTTATCATCTTCATCCCAGTTCCAGGTTGATATATTTATCTTTTTTTCATCTTCTTTAGCCACACAAATATTAACCACCGGTTTGTTGCTCCAATAAGCTTCGTGCCGCATACCATCGGGACGGATGTTGCCAGAAACATCGAACAACCCCCCCTGCCAGCCCCGTTGGGGTGCCTTTTTTGCTTCGCCCAAATAATCCCATCCAACCCAAATAAACTGACCGATGGCATAACTGTTATCGCGGTATGAGGTAAAGTATTTTTCACTTTTCCCGGTTTCTGTACCAACCGATAATTTTTCAGGACGGCGGACATACTCTGCCAAATACATCGAATCTGCCAAATGTCTTTCGATGTAATTGAAACCGGAAATATCCAGGGCATCCATGAACCCGTTTTTACGCCCCGTCATGTATTGGTCGCAACCAGATGTAACCGGACGTGTTGAGTCTTCTTCGTGGCAAACTTTTACCAGTCTTTTTGCGATAATCACCCCCTCATCGGTAAGCTGATCAGGTATTTCGTTTCCTATGCTATACATTACCACCGAAGGGTGATTCCGATCACGCTGAATCATTTTACGGATATCAGTTTCGCCCCATTGGTCGAAATAGAGTTGGTAACCGTTTTCGGCTTTACCACGGTTGTTTTCGGTAAAGTTGTAAGGCCAGCCGCGCGTCCATTCGTCCAGGGCTTCATCCATCACGTAAAATCCCATGGAGTCGGCCATGTCATAAAATTCGGGAGCAAATGGATTGTGTGCAGTACGAAGCGCATTACAGCCCATGGCTTTTAGTTTGCTTAAGCGATAGTGCCAGATTTTGTCGGGAACAGCGGCACCAACACAACCTCCATCGTGGTGTAAACAAACCCCTTTTACCATTCACAAACATTCCTTTATGTGGAATATATTCCAGCTTTCGGATACCAAAAGTGGTAACCTGGTCATCCACAATTTTTCCTTCAAATTCTATTTCACTTTTTAAAGTGTAGAGGTATGGATTTTCAGTTGACCAACGGATTGGGTTTGTAACCTGAACTTTTTGATTGTATTCAATATTCCGCGAGAAGCTTAAAAAAGTCATTTCTTCTTCAGTTCTGGCTACCTCATCCCCGTTGGCATCATAAATAATAGAGCGTGCAATGCAAAGGTTTTCATCTCGTTTACGATCCCATTTGTTATTTCGGAAGGTCTCAAGCTGTTCTTTTGAAAAGACATTGCCCATTACTTTGTATTCGATTGCAACAATGGCTTTGTTTTCCTCGGCAACTGGTGTGGTAATAAATATTCCATCGTAATTTTTGAAATGTGCATAATTGGTAGTTATCAGATGCACGTTACGGTAGATTCCTGACCCGTTATACCATCGGGTTGATTTTGGGAGCGAATTATCGACCCTGACTGCAATCACGTTGGTGGCAGTATCACCATAATTTAAGTATTCAGTCAAATCGTACTGAAACGTAGTATAACCATATGGGTAGCGCCCAAGGAAGTGGTCATTTATCCACACTTCGGAATTCATATAAATCCCATCGAACTGAATGATCGTTTTTCGGTCTTTTAGTGAGTCAGCTACCGAAAATGTCTTTCTGTACCAACCAATACCAATTGGGAAATACCCATTATTACCGCCACTTGGATTGTTTTCATTGTATTCACCTTCAATGGTAAAATCATGCGGCAGGTTTAGAATCCGCCAGTCTTTATCGTCAAATTCAACCGCTCGGAAAAGAGGATTATCCCCCAAGTAAAATTTCCAGTTGGAATTGAACTTCTCTTTTGTTCTTACCGATGTGGTAACAGGGTTTGCTTGTAAAAATGAAATACAAAATAGAAATACAAACAGGAAGAGAAAGATTGCCATACTAAACTTTCGCATGATTTATTAGGTTTTTTGTTGGTTTAATTCTTAAGTGTATTTTCCTGATCAACTATTTTCTGCATATCCCTATCAAAGGCCTCTCCATCAAAAGGAACCACGATGATCTTACTTCCATGGTTATCGTTTCCGTTATCCTGCCCTTTATGAACATCAAGAACCGAAAATATAAAATGGGTTACATGCCCATTCTCGACATAAGCCGTAGGCCTTTCAACAAATTCCCAC
>QKHT01000305.1 GCA_003249935.1 Bacteroidota bacterium | reverse complement strand
ATTGGTTAAAGCCAAAGCTTCTTCAAATCCTGAAACCCGCATGATCGGAAGTATCGGTCCGAAGATTTCCTGCTGCATGGTGGCATGGTGATTTTGCACATTGGTCAAAATGGTAGGTTCGTACCAGTTTCCTTTTTCGAAAGCTGCGCCATCCGGACGTTTCCCACCCATCACCAGCTCAGCACCCTGACGCACATTTTCCTGAACTAACTGATCGATACGCTGCAGACCCATCGAACTAACACTTGGCCCCATATTCACTGCTAAATCAAACGGATCACCGACCTTAATTTGCTTTACTCTTTTGATTAATTTTTCGGTAAACTCGTCGGCCACTTTCTCGTCGACCATCACCATTTCGTTGCAGATACAAACCTGACCGCAGTTGGTAAACCGCGAAACAGCAGCGGATTCAACGGCTTTATCGATATCGGCATCGTCACAAACAATGAGGGGCGCTTTTCCACCCAATTCAAGTATTAACCCGGTAATATTGTTAGCTGTGGCACGGTACATGGCTCTTCCGGCATTGGTACTACCGGTTAGACTGATCAGTTTGGTGATCGGACTTTCGACCAGCAGCGAGGCTGCTTGCGCATTTTTGGTAGCTACCATGTTGATGACACCCTTCGGCAAACCTGCTTCTTCCACCAACCGACAGAATTCCGAAGCAGTAACCGGTGTCAATTCATGCGGTTTGATAATCATGGTATTTCCGGTAACCAGTGCCGGCCCAATTTTACGACCAATGAGTGCCAATGGATAATTGAATGCACACAAGGCAACTGTTACACCATAAGGCACTTTATGAATCGACAAATGTTCGTTCCGGTTGTCGGATGGGAAAATAGACCCTTGAATCCGGCGGGCTGCTTCTGCTGAATAGCTCATATACCGAATGGTATCGTCCACCTCGCCCAAAGCTTCAGGAAATGTCTTTCCCTGTTCGAGTACCAAAAGTTTGGCAAAATGCTCGCGTTCGGCTTTCAGTCGATCGCATATCGCGTAAATATAATTTGCACGGGTTTGTGCCGGTGTCAGCTGCCAGCCAAGCTGCGCCTTTTCCGACGATTCGAGTGCATGTTGCACATCTTCCGGAGTACACGCGGTTATCGTTGCAAACACTTCGCCATTTGCAGGATTCTCAACTTCAATTACATCGCGGTTTTGCCGATCGATCCATGCACCTTCGATATAACAACCATAATGCATCACTTTTTTTTTCATATTACATACATTTATCATTACATACAGAATAACAGAAAATACATTTCCCTGAATAGCTTTGCCAGAATCATTGTACAATTAAACAGCCCAACGATTTATTTGTTTTTTCAAACAAATTTGTCCGATATTTTCCGATATGCAAATATATGCAACTCGATTAATAAAAAATAACCCAACAGACAAAACTTAATAAATCTGTTGGGTTAATTAGCTTTTATTTGAAATTGGGCATTCTTTTTTCTACAAAGGCCAAACTACCTTCACGTGCATCATCGGTATCGTATAGCGGGTTCACCAATTCGTCCTCCAGTTTTAACCCATCGACCAACGACAGCTCCACGCCACGGTTCACACAAAGCTTTGCTGCCGCCATGGCTTCAACCGGCCCTTTCGCCAGCTTTTCGGCATAGGCTTCCATCGCTTGCTGATATTCATCAGCCGCATATAATTTATTAATCAGGCCAATGGAGTAGGCTTCCTGAGGACTCAGGTTATCACCGGTTAAAAGCAATTCGAGTGCCTTGCTTTTGTCGATAAGCCTGATCAAACGCTGCGAACCACCATTGCCGGGAATAAGTCCGAGTTTGATCTCGGGTAAACCCAGAAAATAGTTTCCTTCCGCAGCCACACGCAGGTCGCAGGCCATTGCCAACTCGAGTCCGCCACCCAGCGCATGACCATGAATGGCAGCAATGGTGATTTTACGGCTATCCGAAAGTTTATTGGCTGCAATTCGAGCATGATCGACCATGTCCTTGTTCTCCTCGACGGTGTTAGCCGCAAAAACTTTCACATCGGCACCGGCGCAGAAAAACTTCTCGAGCGCACTTTTCAGCACAATTACTTTAACCTCCGGATTGGCGTTGGCCTCATCGATGCAGGCAATCAACTGTTTATGAAAATTAATTTCGTAGCAGTTAGCCTTTGGGCGATTGATGACAATGTACCCTACCCTGTTTTTAATTTCAAGTGAAATAACCTGATCCATCATAACTTTTTTCTCCCCTATGTTGAATTAACTGATCGTTTTTTATATCTCTTAGTTTGGCCGAACCATGGCGGGGTCCGTTTATGCCCGGTAATCTCCCGTTAATGTCGAAACAAGCTCCGATTTTTATTAAAAAACGGATGCACAAAGGTAATACAAACATTTTAAACCAGACTTGAATTTGCCCTAATAATCCTGTATATAAATTTCATTTTCATATTTGAACTTTAAATCAACTCCAAGTACCATCCCGATGTGGTATTTAAACCCTCGAAGGCTCACCTGTTTGGTTCAACCCATAAAAAAAGGACAAAACTACCTGCCGCAATAAAAAAGGCTGCCCGAAATGGACAGCCTTTTTTGTTTGAGTATTAAGTAAGTGTATGAAAATAAGTTTCGCTTAATTATTTCAGTTCTAACTTTTGTACATCGCCATATGCACTACCTCTGAGCTTTTCGAATGCCTCGGTCATTTCGCGTAGTTTGGCGGTATCGGTTTTAGCAAGATTGGTTTGCTCGCCAATATCGCTTTTGAGATTGAACAACTGATAATCGGGCGAGTTACCCAATTCGATATTCACTTCGGTATTTACCGGGGCCTGATCGTAAGGTGGAATCATGAGATAATCGCCTTTGCGAAGTGCGGTACGGGTGTTCGCTTCAATAATAAGGCTCTCGCGACCCACATCGCTTTTACCCATAAACACATCGAGTAAATTTTGGCTGTCGAGGTTTTTGGTCTCGCCGCCAACCAATGCAGCCACTGAGGCCATAAGGTCCATTTGGCAAACCAACGCATCCGAAACCTTAGGTTCTATCTTACCTTTCCAGTAGGTAATAAACGGCACGCGGGTTCCGGCTTCGTAGAGGCTGTATTTACCACCACGTAACGGGCCGGTTGGTTTGTGTGAACCGAGTTTTTCAACGGCATCGTCGTAATACCCATCGTTGAGCACCGGACCGTTATCGCTCGAAAATACAATAAGCGTGTTTTCGAGTAAGCCTTCGGCTTCCAGTGTTTTCATAAATTCGCCCACGCAATAGTCGGCTTCGAGAATTACATCGCCGCGTGGCCCCATGCCCGATTTACCCACAAACATAGGGTTTGGCGTACGAGGCACGTGAGGCTGGTTCAGGGCATAATATAAGAAGAATGGTTTGTCCTTGTGTGTTTTTACATACGATTGTGCTTTGGCCAAAAAGTGAAAAGCCAAATCCACATCGCTCCATTTGGCACTGTCGCCACCTTTCATAAACCCGATGCGCGGCACGCCGTTTACAATAGAGCCATTGTGCCCGTGATGCCATTTCATGGTGGTAAGCTCCGGATTTTCGAGACCGGTAGGTTCGCCGGGGAAATTTTTGTCGTAATCTACAAAAATCGGGTCGTTGGACTGAACCCCATCCACTTTGCCATTGTCGATATAGACTGTGGGCACCCGGTCTTGTGTGGCCGCCATAACATAAGCATAGTCGAACCCAACCTCGTTGGCACCGGGTGCTATGTGTTGGTTCCAGTCCACCACACCGGTACCCATTCCAAGGTGCCATTTGCCGACTACTGCCGTTTGGTAGCCAACGCTGCGCATCATTTTGGGGAATGTTTGCCCGGCAGTATCTATAAGTAACGGGGCAGTACCGGGTAGTATTTTTGCGTCTTTGTTTCGCCATGGATATTCGCCGGTAAGCAATCCGAAGCGACTGGGCGTACAGGTTGCCGAAGTAGCATAACCGTTGGTGAACCGCACGCCGCCATTGGCTAATGCATCGATATGGGGTGTGCTGATAGCTGTGGCGCCATAAGCACTCAAGTCGCCATAACCCAAATCGTCGAGATAGATGATGACCACATTGGGTTTTGCCGACGCACTATTTGCTGGCTTGGTTGCAGGCTTGCAACCTATCATGGCTGCTGCCGCAAAAATGGAGCAACCTAAATAAAAACGATTAGAACTCATGGATTTTATATTGAATAATGATTAGTTAAATTGCGTTTGTCAGTAAAAACGTGGTGTTGAACACACGTACAACAAAACTAACCTTTATTTATCTGAATTTCAAATTGGGAACCGATTTATCCTTTTCGACCAACAATTTTGCGTTACCCTCGTACTTATTGTTGCGGAAAACAACATTTTTCGAGGATTTTACTGTAAAAACCGGACTTTCGGGAAATAGCTGCGGAAAAGTGCCCGAATTGGTAATGGTGTTGCCTTCGAAGGTGAGGCCATCGACATTGCTAACTTCCAGAATCTGATTGTCGGATTGGTTAAACGTATTGTTTCGGATGGTAATATTCCGGAATGCCACATAATTGCTCTCTTCGTCGGTTTCCAAACGAATTACCCCACGGCTCTGCCCGCTATGCACACAATCCTGAAAGGTATTGTCCTCGATTGTAATGTTTGCACCATTGCCCGATTCGTACCACGACCCACTCTCTACCGGTATCAGTATTGCCTCCATTTCGGTGCTGAAAAGATTGTGGTGTACCACCGTTTTGCGTGGCGTGGAGATTAACAGACCACGTGCACGGTTGTTATTAATAGTACAATTTTCGACCAACACTTCGGGATATGCCGATAGATTTTCGATAAGGTCGCCGGTTTTGAGACTGGCCGGCACCTTTTGGTTAAAGGTAATAATCTGGTACCGGCTATTGATGTATTGTATACTTTTTATCGTTACCTGGCCGTAAGGATCGAACGAATTACTCAGTCGTACCAGCCCCAGTGTATCGGAGGCATCGCCAATTACGAACCCCTGCTGTTGGTGGTGTCCCATACGCACGCCAATTCGGTATTCGTCCAATATATCCTGAACAATCTGGTAAGTGCCGTGCACATTCATGCCATCGTCCAACTGATTTTGCAATATGCAGTTTTTAATTTCAATTTTGCCGCGGCAACCCACAAAGTGTGTAGCATCGGCGGTGGTAGAAACCATCCGGCCATTCGACGGGGTAACATTGAACCTGTTGAGTGTAAGATTAGTGGAGTTTTCGGCAATAATGCCCATACCGCCGGCATGATTTACAGTCACGTTTTCGGCCAAGAACCCTTTGGCGTGAACCACGCGGATGGCAGGAGCCACACGATTAAAACCCTGCTCACCTTTCATAGACAAAATGAAGCCAAGCGGTGGTATTTTTTTTGTGTGATTATAAATCCGAACTAATCCGGGTGCAAGTTCTTCGGCCACTAAGCGGTTTTCGGAACCAATATATTTAAATTCGGGTGCGCGAAAGTCGATATCGTATTTATAGTTTATTTTATCGACATTAAACTGTACACTGTTTTTTTTAGTTGTCGTGAGCGGAGTATACGATTCGGTATCGAATGCAATGGCTTTTCGTGCCGGATCATACAAAATCGACTGCCCAATGGTATGTTCATAATAGGGTTTAATAAATATGAGTTGATTGTTACGTATTTCGTAAGGGTTACTATCGGCAATTTTCATATCGAACGTTCCTTTTACCGTATCCCTGGCCACAATAAGCCCTTCGCTACAAAACGGGTCGGCCCAATCGATGGTCAGGTTTTTCAAAGTAATATTTTCGCTGTTTTCCACTAAAAAAGGCACCATAACCCCATGGAAAATAAAGGTTGAACCCTGACCGTCTATAGTTATATTCTTCTGGCCATTTAGCGGAAAAGCGATCTTAAGCATCAAATCGCAATGGTTCGACATATAACAAAACTGCTCGTGGGCCTTATCGGGATAAAAATGGTAGGTCCCCTTTTCGAACTTTATATTGGCCGCCGACTGCCCGCTCAGCGTTAACAAACGGCTATACACGGCTGGCGACGCATCGCCGGCAATTTCTTTACTAAATAGTACAGATTTGCTACTCTCGGGTTCAACACAAAATAACCTTGCAATAGCAAACAGATATGCAAACAGAAAAACAGTTGTTCTTATCATCGAAAAAAAATCTTTAGTACAAAGTTGTATAATTACAAACGCTTACGCGTGTTTGAGGGTAATTTAAATGTCTTCGAACGTCCGAGTAATTGCGAAAATGGCTCATTGATACCATTTATGATTTATCTTTCAATCACAAAGCCGGAAAAATAGTTCAAAATCGCATTTAACAAAAGAGGGCGAAAACCACTTTCCACCCTCTTTTAATATCTATTGTTCTAACAAAATCAGAACTTAATGGTCCCGGACTTTAATCCCTTAACCAAAGCGTTAAGCGTACGCGGACCTTCGCTTTGGCCAATGCGGACGAGCGCTGTGGCAATGCCTGCTTCGGCTTTTATTTCGCCAACATTAAGTATTTCGGCCGAACCGTTTGTCGAGAGTTGTATAGTTTCGGCAAAATCGGGCACTACGGTGCCGTTAGCATCTACCGCGGCAATATACAAAAAGAGGACATCGTTGCAACCGGCTTGTGGTTTGCGGCCACTTTCGTCGAGCCACAACTTCAATCCAACCGCTTTACCGGGTGTGTTTACCACATCTTCGGCTACTTTTTTGCCTGCAATATAACCCACAGCGTTTACCTTGCCAGGTTCAAAACCGGAGACATTAAAGGTAAACGGCGGATGTGCCAGGTTGCCAGATATTTTATCGACATCGGGCTTTTGCTTTGCCACCAGTTTATTGTTGACATAAAATGCCACCTCGTCGCAATTGCTGAATACTTTTACATTCAGCGGCGATTGGGCGGTCCAGAATGTAGCTATTTTCACTACTTTGTTCTGAACCGGCGACTGCTGGCTCTGATAAAAATAGTAGGCAAATTTGGGCAAACGGTAAATATCCATCACGCCCGAGTACTCTATTTCATCGTGATAACCACGGTTGTAGTCGTACATTACCCAATAACTATCCGAGAAAGCAGGTGTGTTAAAGTTATCGTTATGCGATTCCTGCACGTTTTTGCACTGCTGCAACATCCGCATTTCGCCAAATTCGCGTTTTTGCCGACTGCTGGTTTCGTAGCGCATTTTCTTATCCATTTTATCCTGGTTCAACCCGGCATTAGTGGAGTAGTATTCCCAATCGCCATATTCCGATACCGAATAGGGTTTGGTCTGAACCGGTTCGTAATGCATAATACGGTGCTGGCGTGCCTGAAGATAAATATCGTAAACATCGTTCATCCAACCGGCCGAATAGACATTTTTACCCGGATATTCGGTATGGGTAATGCGGTGAAGTTCGGCCATAAAAGATACGGGCATCTGCGTTTCGTTGAGCGACACTTCCCAACCAAGGATGCAGGCATGGTTACGGTCGCGACGGATAAGACGCGCCGCCGAGGTGTAACAAAAGTTGCGGAACAAATCGTTATCGGCATAGTATTGCCATCCGAGAATAGCATCGAGAACCACCAGCCCAAGTTCGTCGCAAGCATCGAGAAACGCCGGCGATTGCGGGTAGTGCGACAACCGAATATAGTCGAACCCACCGTCTTTAATCTTTTTTGCATCGCGGTATTGTGCATTGTCCGACAAGGCATAGCCCACAAACGGATACTCCTGATGGCGGTTCACCCCACGTAAAAAAGTTTTAACACCATTAATATACAGGTCGTTGCCCTTGAATTCGAATGCGCGTATGCCGAAACGGGTGGTTTCGCTATCGGTTTCTACCCCATTCACCAATACTTTAGTTTGTAGCGTGTAAAGGTTGGGTGCAGCAGGCGACCAGAGTTTTGCATTGGCAACCGTAAGTTCGTCGGCAAAAACAGCATCGGCACCGGCAGCAATTTCGCGCAGGGCCGATTGTTTTACCACCACGCTTTTGTTTTTATATTGTATGGTTTGAACCACTTGCACCTTTGCCGGGATTGTGCCGCTGTTGCGTACATCGGTGTTTACAGCCACCACCGAAGCCTGCTCCGAAACCTTTGGATAAGTGATAAAAATGCCACCACCGGCCACTTTGTTTACAAAGTTGGCATTGGTAATATGCACCTTATCTTTTACGATGAACCAAGCATTGCGATATAACCCACCGTACATGTTGAAGTCGAGAATTTTGAGCGGCTTTGGTCCGGTTACAGGATTATCGGTATTATCTAACCGCACGGCAATGGTGTTTTCTTTACCAAAATCGACCAAATTGGTTATGTCGATAACCAACGGGAGGTAACCACCCTCATCTTCTGCCGCTTTTTTACCATTAATCCAAACCACCACCTTATTCATGGCACCATCGAACTGAACGAACAGTTTTTTCGACTGTAATCCCGGTTCAACCATAAACGATTTGCGGTACCAGCATATACCTTGCCACTGGTTATTAACCACCAGCGGCTCTATGTTTGCGGTGTGCGGCAGGCTGACTTTACTCCAGCCGGCATCGTTGAACATCCGTGACTGAAACCCGGCATCGTTTATTGTGGTATCTTTTAATTTGGTGAATTTCCAGTCGGCATTAAAATTTTGTGTCGAAAGGCCATTGGCTGTTGCCGCAAAAAATGCGACCAGCAAAATCCATTGTGTCAAAAAAAATCGTTTACTCTGCATTATTCTCTTTTTTACCATTTTTGTTGCCTTTTTTTGCTTTATACGCTTTAGTAAGGGTTTGCAATCCTATTTCTACGCCATCGCACATTTGTTGGTACAATTCGGGCTTTTCTTTTTTTACCCACGCCAACACCTCTGTTGCACCGGGGTCTTCGGGATGAAACACCGAACTTACCGCCTTGTTTGAGGCTTCGAAGGCTTTGGTTTTGGCCCTTAGCCTATTGAGTTGTGCGGCGTACTTTGTATTATTGGCTAAATTGTGCAGCTCTTGCGGGTCGTTTTTAAGGTCGTAAAGTTCTTCGGCCGGTTTTGTTGGCATAAAGAATGGTTTTTGGGCCTCATTCAACTTACCCTCGGCATATAGTTTACGCATAATATGCACCGCAGGGCGGTAAAACTCGAGATAAGCCTGGTGCGCATCGTACGGTATTTCGGGTTTGTCGTTACGAATGTATTTCCAGTCGGCCGAGGTTACCGCACGCGATTTTTCCATGATCTCGTCCCATAGGTCGCGGGCACCAAACACGTAATCGCGCTTAAAATCTTTAGAAAACAAAGGTTGACCATCCATGTATTCGGGCACTTTACAACCTGCAAAATCGAGAATAGTCGCGGTAATATCGGTCGAACACACCACATCGTTGCGCACGGTACCGCCTTTAAGGGCCTTTGGATAGTACACAATAAGCGGGATATGCAAACCGGGATCGAACAGATACCCCTTGCCCCGGATGTTACACCGGCCGTTGTCGCCAATAAATATTACGATGGTATTGTCGGCCATGCCTTTGTCGGCAAGCTCCTTAAAAATGCCACCTATTTCGTTATCGAGGTATTCAATTTGGTCGAGGTATTTGGCCCAATCGAGGCGCGTAACCGGATGATCGGCCATATATGCCGGCAGTTGAACCGAATCGGGATTTACCGGATGGGCCGATTGAGCACGGATACCGTTCCACCAGTCGCCACGGTGCGAAGCCAACAGTTGTATTTGTGCAAAAAACGGTTGGTCGGCTTTTTCGAAGGTGTCGTATTTGTCGAAAATGCCAAATTTTGTTTTACCATCCCATTCGCCAATAGATTCATGTTCAAAATTCACATCAATTTTACGACCTAACCCCATTACGGCATGGTTTCCAAGGATACAGGTGTAACCGGCCTGGCGGAGGTAGCTTGTAAACGGTTTGTAATGAGTATCCAAAGGTACATCTCGGTTACTGCGGTGATTTTGGGCATTTATTTTTAACTGATGTACGCCCACCATCATCGACGAGCGACTGGGCGAACAAATGGAATTGGTGACATAACAATGGTCGAATCGCACGCCCTCGTTGGCCATTTTGTTCAATACCGGTGTTTTTACGGCTTTCATGCCATAGCATTCGAGATCCAGACTCATATCCTCGGCCATGAGCCAGATGATATTGGGTTTTTGCTGTGCAAAAGCAGCCGTTTGGGCCAGCAGCAAAAGTCCGGTTATAACGCTCTTATTCATATTATTGTATTTTACTTTGTCTTAAAAACTACGGTTTCAACGGGCAATTTATCGCCTTTTACCCTCAACGTCATAGGGCCTTTGCCGGCTTTAAGCACACAAAGACACCGGCCATTAAAGGTTACTTTCGACTCCTTTTGAGAAAAAGGATCAAAACAAACCATGTTACCATTGCTTAAGCCCAGAATTTCTCCATCGCCTTCGAGTTCGAATTGCAGCGTTCTATCGTCGTTATGTACACGGTTTCCTTTATTATCTTCCAGAAATATTTCGGCATGAACCACGCCATTTTCGGCTGGTGTTTTGTTTTCGGGCTGAACCACAATGCGCGAGGGTTTGCCGGTAGTGTTCAGTTCGAATTGGCATACGGCTTTGCCATTGCAAAGACCTACCGCCTTAAGCGTTCCCGGCTGATAGCCAATGTTACGCCATTTCATAATCCAATTTGGGAAATCGGCTAACTTTTGAGTGCCTATTTTTTTGTTATTAAGGTACAATTCAACCGCTTCGCAATTGGTATAAGTTACAATATCTACTTTCGATCCTTTATCCAAATTCCAGTTTTCTTTCACGTCGGTCCAGCCCCAGCGGCCGGTTTTCGAGAAATCATCGGCATCGCCACTGTACACCGCAATGTGCACCATGGGCTTGTCGCTCCAAAAGGCTTCGTAAAGGTACGAGCTTACCTTGCGGAATCCGGCCATATCATACAACCCACTCCCAGAACCAATTCCGGGTAATTTTTTGGCTTCACCCAAATAGTCGATGCCTACCCACAGAAATAAGCCCATATTGTTGTCGTTTTGCATCACATCAATCCAGGGCGAGCGTTCGATATTAGCAAAACGTTTCTCCAATTCGCTATTGAAATAAACATAGCTTTCGGTACTCACATAAGGTTTTCCCGGTTTTTTATCGTTAATCAGTTTGCACCATTGTTCGCCATAATTAAGGGCAATAAGATCCATAAACCGGCATGTTTCTATAATGTCGTTAACTTTTTCGGCCACTGGCTTGTCTTTGCCTCGTTCCATGCCCGAAATAACCGGACGAGTAGAATCCATGCTACGCACAAAAGCACCGTAGTTTTTCATGCCATGGTTTTCGTCGTCGGTACCGGGCGAATGGTTTTCGTTACCAACGCTCCACATCACTACCGATGGGTGATTGCGGTCGCGGCGAATGGTTTCGCCGAAATTCTTTTTCCACTCCTCGCTAAACATCGGATCGGCAAACGGTTCATCAAAAAACACATTGTCGGTGGAGGCATTATCCCATTTATCCACAAATTCGTCCATGACTAAAAAGCCGAGGTTGTCGCACATGTCCATAAATTCGGGTGAAGTCGGATTGTGCGAAGTACGAATGGCATTACACCCTATGGCGCGCAAATTTTTCAACCGGCGCATCCAGACTTCGTCGGGGACCGCTGCGCCAAAAACACCCGCATCGTGATGCAGACAAACGCCTTTCATTTTCAGGTTTTCGCCATTGATGAAGAAGCCTTTTTCGGCATCGAATGTGAGCGTGCGGATGCCAAAGCTACTACGGTACTCATCGACCACAACCCCATTTTGCTTAATGGTGCTTATGGCCGAATAGCATTGTGGCGTGGAAGGCGACCACAACTTTGGTGTAGTTACAGTAAGATTTTGCGTTATAGTATTTTGCCGGAACCTACCCAGTTGCATGGGCGAAATGGTGCGGGCAACCTCTTTTCCATCGGCATCAAAAACCCTGGTTTCGAGCATGACATCTTTGCGCTCATCAATATTTTTAATGGTTGTTTCAATGTGTATGTTGGCTTCGGCTGCCGATACATTTGGCGTAGTGATAAAAGTGCCCCATGTTTCGACATGGGTTGGATTGGTGGCAGTAAGCCATACATTGCGATAAATGCCGGAGCCCGAATACCATCGGCAATTGGGTTGAACCGAGTTGTCGACCCGCACAGCGATGGTGTTTTTTTCGCCCACATGCAGTAGTTCGGTAATATCGTAGTAAAAACTGGTATAGCCGTCGTGTTGTGCCACGACCGGATAACCATTGACCCAGATTTTAGAATCCTTATAAATGCCATCGAACTGAATTTCGATTTGCTTGCCCTTGTATTCGGGGTTCAGCACAAAAGATTTACGGTACCAACCAGTGCCACCGGGCAAAAAGGCATTGCGACCACTGTTTTTTTCGCTAAAACCGAATTCTACGCTCCAGTCGTGCGGTAAAGTAAGCGTACGCCAGGCCGCATCGTCAAAATCGGGTTTAAGATACCGGGCACTGTCGCTGAGGCTGAATTTCCAGTTTGCGTTGAAGTTGATGGTTGACCGAATATCCTGTTTTTCGTTTGCATTGGCCACGACCATTATGGATAGGTTCAGAATGGCGATAAAAGCAGAAATAAGCAATTTGTTTGATTTCATTGACTTACAAATTAGTTTTTCGATCACCAGAGCGAAGTATATTTTTCTCAAAATATTATTCGCCATGATAACCGAAAGTTTGTATTTGTTATTTAAAAATACCTCCCGAAAAAGGGAAATGGTCTATTTTTACGCTCTGTTTTTTAAGTATTTGCTCCATTTTTGCAACTACATCGGGATATTTGGCTGACACATCGTTGCGTTCGAGCAAATCGGTAGAGAGATCGTACAATTCTGTTTTGTACGAATCGGCAATCCGCACGGCTTTCCATTTCCCTGAACGTGCGGCTTGTTTAAAACCTTTGGCCGAAGCACCTTCCTGGATTTCCCAATAGAAATAGTCGTGCTGTTTTTGGGTTTTTCCGAATAAGTGTGGCAAAAACGAGATGCCATCGATTTGCTTCTGGGCTTTTACGCCGGCCACTTCGGCTAATGTGGGCATCATGTCGTAAAATGCAGCCGGGAAAGCAGTTTCGGCACCGGCTTTAATTTTTCCTTGCCACACCGCAATCATCGGCACACGGATACCGCCTTCGTACAGTTCGCGCTTAAAGCCATTTAGACCGCCGGAGCTGTTAAAAAAGTGGTAGTCGTGACCATTTTCGTTATGCGGGCCATTATCGCTGGTTAAAATAATGAGTGTATTCTCTAATTCGCCCATTTTTTTCAGTTTATCGAGCAACCGCTGAACCTGTTCGTCCCACAGGGTAATACGCGAGGCGTGTCGTCGTTCAATTTCCGGCCAACCAAGCCCTTTGTATAAATCGTTATCGCGCAGTTTCAGCTCGTGGGCATGGGGTATGCGGTACGACATGTACAAAAAGAAGGGTTTATTGGCCTCTTTTTTATCAAGATAATCGAGTGCAAAATTTGTTCTGAATTCGTCGAGACATTTGTATTTCGAAAAGTCGTAAAAGGCCGAATCTTTGCGGTTGTCGATCCATTGCATTCGCTCGTCTAAGTCCTCGCCATCGGCCGATACGCCCCATTGTTCCTGAACAGCATAATCGAACCCGCGTCCTTTGGCCCATGTAGAGGTATCGTCGGGAAGGTCCAGATGCCATTTTCCAATCATGGCGGTTTGATATCCGGCCGTTTTTAACATTTCGGCCAGCGTTAGCTCCGATTTACGCAACGGCACCCGGTCCCATTTGTCGGGATACTGACCTTTGTTGCCTCTTATACTCAGGTGACCTGTATGAATGCCAGTCATGAGTGATGCACGCGATGGCGAACAGACCGACGTACCACTGTAAAAACTGGTAAAACGCATGCCGGTTTTTGCAAAGGCATCGATATTGGGCGTTTTAATCACCTCTTGTCCATAGCATCCCAATTCGCCATAGCCGAGGTCGTCGGCCAACAGAATGAGAATGTTGGGCTTGGCAGTTTCTCCGGCCGTACAAGTTTGGTTCAGCCCAAAACAACACAGTGCGGCGGTTCCGATTAGAAAAAAAGGTGTCTTCATTATCAATAGTTATCCTTGTTATTCGACTTTGGTCAGTAAAAACACGCCACTGTCCATTGGTTTTCTGATCTCCATTTCTATCCCACGGTTCATTAATAATGAACCCGAAAGCACCTTGCCATTGCACGGAATTGAAGCTTTGGGACTATCCATATTGAGCTCGGTAATGCGGTAATTGGCGTTTGGAATGAGCCCTTTGACACGAAACAGATTTTGTTCCTGCCGTTGATGGTACTCGTGGCTGTACACAAACCAAACGGCTTGCGATTTATCGGCCGAGACATAATTGAGTGAAGCAAATCCGTCGGCATCGTAAGGCGATTGAATGCGATACAAATCGCCAAATTCGATAACGGGACGTATTTTTTTGTAAGTTGCTACCGCTTGCTTGGCGAATATTAACTCTTTGGGCGTGAAATCGTCGGGGCGCATTTCGATACCCATTCGGCCCGACATGGCCACATCGAACCGAAACTTGAGTGGCGTTTCGCGTCCGGTTTGGTGATTGGGCGATTTGGTGACGTGTGCCGCGGTGGCTATTGCGGGATAAACATGGTTGGTGCCCCATTGGATAAACAAGCGTTCGAAAGGGTCGGTATCGTCGCTGGCCCAAAATTCGTGGGCATATTTGAGTGAACCGTATTCGACCCTACCGCCACCCGAAGAGCAATCCTGAAGGATGACATCGGGATATTTTTGTGCGAACCGTGCGAAGACCGATTCGAGCCCTTTGGCGTAATCGATCCAGAGGTGCGACTGTTCGTCGGCGGGCAAATAGGTTGAGCCGAAGTTTTGAATATGCCGGTTTGCATCCCACTTGATATAAGCAATATGCGGATTTTGTTTTATTAAATCGTCGAGTGCGCCAAAAACGAAGTCCTGCACTTTGGGGTTCGACAAGTCGAGTACCAGTTGATTACGTTGCAAGAGTTGCTCGCGGTTATTTTTGCGTTGAATAATCCAATCGGGGTGTTTTTCGGCCAGTTCACTGGCGGGATTTACCATTTCGGGTTCGAGCCAAATGCCGAATTTCATACCTTTCGATTCGGCATAATTAATTAAATCGCTTATGCCTGCGGGAAGTTTGGTTTTATTTACCTGCCAGTCGCCCAGCCCGGCTTTGTCGTTATTGCGCGGGTATTTATTCCCGAACCAGCCATCGTCGAGTACAAACATTTCCACGCCCATTTCGGCTGCGCCATCCATCATCGATTTTAGTTTTTTGGCATCAAAATCGAAATAAGCCCCTTCCCAGCTGTTTAACACCACAGGACGTATTTTGTCGCCATCGCGCAGGTTGTACTTTCGTGCCCAGCGATGCATGAGAATAGACGCACCGTTTTTACCCGCATCGCTGTAAGCCAATATCATACGCGGCGTGGTAAACAGCTCGCCGCTTTTGAGATTATAATCCGATGTATAAGGGTTAATACCCGCCGTCATCTGGCATATTTCGATATTATCGACTTCGAAATTAATGCGGAAATTGCCGGGCCATGCCAATGCACCCAGTACCACTTCGCCGTTATCCTCGGATGCCGGCTGGTTCAACCCTAAAAAAAACGAAGGGTTCTCGAATTCGGTGGTCCTGATGCCCCGTTTGGTTTCCACCGACTTAATACCACGGGTCAGTGGTTCTTCGGTCATGTGCATTTCGCGGGCCCAGGCCCCGTAAAAATGGGTGAGATAATAGGCATCGGCCATAAAACCAATGGTTGAAGAGGCATACTGACTCAGTTTTACCTTGCCTTTTTCGGAATGCCGTATCGTGACCCACTGCTCAATAATACCCTCGGATTGATAGGCGTTAAAGTGCAAATCGACATAAAACGGCAATTTGGTATCTTTTAACGAAATGGTGGTACTTTGAATATTGCCGTTCATACCCTGTACATGTGTGGCATATACCAAATCGGTAGCCATGGTGCCATCGGCATGTGTGACAATCAACGCCACTTCTTTGTCGCCGCCGTCGCCAAAAGCCGGATAAGCTTCGCGAAACACGTTTCCCATGGTTTCAATACCAGTGGTGGCATCGAGATGTTTGCCATAATACGACTGAAATACTTTATTGTTTTGAACCTGAAATACCAGCGAGGTATTAGGGGTGCTTACATGAATAATTTGCGCCGCGAGATGCCACGAAGCCACACTTAACAAACCGATTGCTAATGCAATATACTTTCTCATTTTTAATTTTTTATCTTATTATGATTTTCGTCGTAAACCGGAACGGCCACCTTTTCCCATGCATCGAGTTCGGCCAAAAGCTTTTTGGCAATGGACGGATTATTAAAAATAAGGTTGCTGACCTCCCCGATATCTTTGGTTACATTATACAATTCGGGTTGACCCGCATGGTATTTAATCAGTTTCCAATCGCCCTGAATAATAGCCGCATACTGGTCCTCGTACGAGCGGAAGAAGTAGAGGTTACGATCAGGGAATTTTTCGCCTTTTACCAGTGGCATAATGCTTTTACCTTGTATTTGCGTGTCGGCACACGGTTTGCCGGAAGCTATTTCGACCAATGTAGGATAGACGTCGATGGTTTGAATAGGCACATGACATTCGGTTTTGGGCTTGGTTAAACCTGGATAGTAGAGCAAAAATGGCACACGGGCACCGCCTTCGCCAAGGGTATTTCCCCCATTTTTTTTGCCACGCAACGGAAAGTTGGTAAAATAACCGCCCTGATCTGAAGTGAGCAAAATAACCGTGTTTTTGTCGAGACCTTTATCTTTAAGGGCTTTACGAATACGCCCCAACGATTCGTCCACGGCGGTAACCATAGAACCATATTCGGCATAGGCTTTTTCCCAGCCTTTATCGTAGTATTGTTTATTCAAATCTTTGCGCCCTACTTGCGGCCCATGCACCCCATAGTGCCAAAGGGTAAGATTAAATGGCTTGGTATTATCGTAGTTTGCAATAAAATCTACCGCCTTGTCGGTAAGCACATCGGTTAGGTATTTATCCTTCGGAATATCCTTAAATTCGTCGGTATTGTTAAAGAAAGGTTGATAATAGTTTTTGGGATGCCCGGCATCGGTAGTGCCATATTGCGCATCGAAACCCTGGTGAATGGGGTAATATTTTTTAGTTCCAAGGTGCCATTTACCAATAAACATGTTGTAATAGCCAAACTCTTTGAGCCGTTCGGCATAGGTTATTTCTTCGAGTGGCAAATAGTTTATCGATGGCATTTGTACCGGATCGGCAGGCCAGTAGTTATATTTTGTGTCGGGCATTTCGCCCTCGTCGGTAATATGACGCGGCATTTCGAGGCGAACGGCCTCTTTACCGGTCATGAGCGATGCACGGCTGGGACTACAAGTTGGTGTAGCCACATAAGCACGGGTAAATTCCAGCCCGTCGTTTTTGAGTTTATCGATATTGGGCGTTTTAAACTCGGGATTGCGATAGCCCAAATCGGCCCAACCGTAATCGTCCACAAAAAATATGACCACATTGGGTTTATTTGCGGCATTTCCTACGGCCATATACGCGAGTAAGGCGGCTGAAAAAATTGCTTTCTTCTTCATATTCGTATTGCGTTTTTTT